>NZ_JAXWCK010000024.1:0-75834 GCF_037349415.1 Anthropogastromicrobium sp. | reverse complement strand
GGATATTTACTGCTCCACAGCTGAATACCGTCAAAAAATGCCTCTGTCTCAAACACCAATTCCTCTTCCGCTGCAATTGTTTTGCAACAGGAAAGTTCTTTCACATTTTGGGCTTCGCCCATCTTCTTGTCTAGAAAATTCATACGAGTTCCATCTTCCTCATACAAACAATCCGGAGCAAGAACCGCTCTAAGCGACACACTATGTTTTTCCTTCGATATATTTGAAAGTATAATTCGGATTCGAGCTTTCCAACCACCCATTTCCTGATATATTGGCTCAAACTGCACATTTTTAATATAAACATCCTTAAGCTGTTCAACTGCCACTGGTCTTGTGATGCCGCCATACGTATAATAATCATTTGGAACATGCAGGGCAGATTCCGGCGTAAAACGATTGTCTACATACACCTTTAACTCATGTACTCCGGCCTGAACATTCTTTGCGATTGCAGAAAATGGAGTAAATGCATTGTAATGATGAACCAGTTTTTCATTATCTAAGTAGACATCTGCTGTATGGCTCACTCCCTTAAACTCAAAGCGAAGATTTCCATCCTGTGCTACTTCAATTTTTCTTGTATAGCAGCCAATTCCTCTTTTATCCAAGAAATCTGGATGTTGTTCAATGCATCCTGGAACCATCATCCGATATTGTTTCTCATTTCCTTCCATTGTAAAATCCCAGAGCCCTTCTAACTCTGTACATGGTCGAACTTCATGTGTTTTAAATAAGCGCAGCATATTTTTCCTCCTATATTTTCGCTTTATTTTTACTGTATTTTTCTTTTATTCGAACGCTATTCTTATCTTATTCTCACTTTACTCTCATCTTACTTTTGCTCTTACATTATTCTTGTTCCACTCTCACATTTTCAATCTGAATACTGTCGGTATCCAGTACCGTTATTCCCTTTTTTGCCGTTAAATCAATATCCTTTAACACAATATTCTTCAGTGACTTTTCTGGCAATCCTTTGATTTCAATCGCACTGCCTGCACCACAACCATGTACACGCTCGATTGTGATATCGGTCAGTTCTGATGGCGTATTGGTCAGCGGTTTTACTGTGCTGAATTCATAGAAAGAATTGATCTGTATCGCCTGATCGGATACCTCATTGATCTCAATATCGGAAAACATCGCATTTTTGATAAATCCACCTCTGCCACGCATTGTCTTTATTCGGATGCCCTGCATCGTATTTTTAATGATGCAATTCGATACATGAACATTTTCAACGCCACCTGATATCGCACTTCCGATTACGACGCCACCATGGCCACCATTCATCGTACAGTTTCTGATGGTAATGTTTTTACACACACGTCCCACTCGCCAACCATCCTCATTCATACCGGCATTGATTGCGATGCAGTCGTCACCTGTCTCAAAATGACAGCCTTCGATCAGGACATCATTACAGGAATCCGGGTTCAGTCCATCTGTATTTGGTCCTTTTGAAAGAACAGTTACATTTCGCACGATTACATGGTCGCAGTACACCGGATGAATCGTCCACTGTGGGCCATCCTGTATCGTAAAGTCGGACAGAACAATATCCTGACAATGAATAAATTGGATAAACGAAGGGCGAAGCGCTGCCTTTTCGGTTGCGTAGATTCGCTTTTCGACTGGCATTCCATTTGCCTGTGCATAGCACAACTCATTCGCGGCTTCCTGCTGAAGTTTTTTCCATGGCCACCACTTCTCTCCATTTCCATAGAGTACACCATCACCGATTATGTTGATATCCTCACACCGAAATGCATAGATAAGAGGCGAATAATTATAGCATTCAATTCCCTCCCACCGGGTAAACACTGCCGGAAGATACTCCTCAAATGCACCACTGAAAACAAGCTTTGCACCTGTCTCGAATTGGATATGAACATGGCTTTTTAAGCGGATTGGCCCTGTGTGCCATTCGCCCTCCGGGATAAGAACAGTTCCACCTCCAGCCGCTGCACATGCATCAATTGCCATTTGTATGGCAGCAAAATCAGTTATTTTAAAATTATTGCACATGAAAACCTCCCTAATTACAGTAGCCTTTTCTTTCAGCGTTCCTACTTTTCCCGATTTCATTTGCCGAAAGATTGCATCCTGTTTTATTTGACTGGTTTCATGTTATCATTTTTTAGGGGGACTTTTTTCTTTATTTGTTGCTTTTTTATGCTATTTTTTCTCTCTTTATTGTCTTTCCTGCTTTCAATTTTTCGTCTTCATCTTTTTTTGTTTTGATCTTTTTTATTCTAATCTTTTTTTACTTTTCGCTTTTTTTGTTTTAGTTTTTTTGGCTTTTCGCTTTTTCATTTTTCTCTTTTTGTTTAATCTGCATAGGCGTAGCTGCATAAATTTTCTCGAATGCCCGCTCCATCGCCCCATAATTGGCGAATCCCGACTTCTGAGCCACCTGTTCTACACTCATATTAGGCAGATTTAAATAATGGTATGCTTTTTGTGCTCTGACATGTGTAAGATAATTCATAACAGAAACACCCATATTCTTTTTAAATAAATGACTCAGATAATATTTGTCAAGATGGGACTGTTCTGCGATTTCATCCAAGGTAAGCTTTTTTTCGCAATTATCGTTTATATAGTCAATCGTACAAGTAAGCGTACTCGGAAGGCGGTGCGCCTGTGTTTCCTGCTCCTTGCAAAAATCAACAATTCGCGAAAGAATTAACACAAGCTCACAACAAAAAATCTTCTCGTCCAACACACTTTTTTTCTTTTTGCGGCTGTACAAATCTTGAAATAACGCTTCCATTTGTATTGTCTGTTCTTTTGTCAGTGTCATCACACCTGCATGAAGCTTTAAAAGCAGACGCTTTCCCTCATTGCCCAGAACTGTTTCAAAATAGGCTTCCTTAAAATTAACCGTATACCGCTCATAGTACGTCTGCTGCGCACTTGCCCCATAATGGAGTTCATATGGAAGCAAAACAACGATATCTCCCCTCTTTAAAAGATATTGCTTATCTTTCAAAAAGAAAAAGCGGTTTCCATCTACCTGAAAATAAATCTCAAATCCTTCATGATAATGCTGCACTGCCATGTCGTGCAGTTCAAAACTCTTTACATAACTAATATCAACATTTCCATGAAGGGAAATTCCTGTCCGTTTTTCCATATGTTCTCCATTAAATTTACGTCTGTTAATCTTTTAGATTTCTTAATCTCTTAGGGTTCTTAATTTCTTTAGTCTCTTAATTTCCTTAATTTCTTATCCTCTTACTTCGCACCCTTCATTTTAAAAGTGCCTTTTCCATTTCGTTTCACATCATAAAGCATGTTGTCCGCACTTCTGCACAACGATACAAAATCCTCACCTTCGCCAGCAAAAGCTACTCCTCCTGCACTGGCAGACACCGTGACATGCTCACCGCCTGACATCATCAAATGAGAAATTTCCCTTTGAAATTCGTCCATATATCTATGAGCAGCATCTGACGCAGCATTCTTTATGTAAACAACAAACTCATCTCCTCCATAGCGGCCAAGAATACTATCCTTAGGGAAACATTTTTTCATAGCAGCTGCAAAATGCTTCAGGCACAAATCTCCATTAGCGTGACCATATTTATCATTATAATCCTTAAAGTTATCCACATCAATAAAAATAAAAACGCCTGATATCCTCTTTAAAAGAGTTTCATCCACAGCTGCCTGAAATGCTCTGCGGTTAAAAAGCCCTGTGAGTGCATCAGTATCAGACAATCCTTTATAAATTTCCTTATCCTTCTTTTCCATAAGAAGAATTGTAAGCATATACAATATCGTAAATAACATGAGGATGCTTCCATACACAACACCCCAAGCAGAAAAATACTGTGTAATATTAGAAATTTTTTTATTTGCCAGCTGTACTATAATATACCATCCCGGCATACTCGAAATACTTCGATATGAAATAGTTGCGTCCTCGCCTCTAACATTTGCTGTAAATCTGCCTTCTTTTACCCCCATGCGCATATCAAGCATCCAATCATTGTAAGAATATCCATTGTAATAGCGAAAATATTTTTGCTGAAGAAGCAGATTATTCCATATACCTGATGTTGATTCTTTACCGCTAATACATGTAATATAATTTTCCGAATCTGCCTTTAGCAGATGAACGCTGACTTTGCCCTGTAAAAGCTCATAAATCCCAAGCTTTTTTAAATTTTCTATCATAACAGATACATAAAGTGCATCTATTCTGTCATCATCTGGCGCCATAGCAACAACCGTCATAACCATACCACCATTCTTGCTTGACTGATATGGTTCAGAAACAAATGATTCTTCTGCTTTTTTTACCTGTTTGTCCAATCCATTCTTTTTAAGATCAGCCACCGCACAGGCACCGCCATAGATCTCACCGTCTTTCATAAAAAAACCTATATCACAAAAAACAGTCTGATCAAGATCGCGCTCCAAACGCGCTAGTATCTCCTCTGGCTCTTTATCCTCTATATTTCGTACTGTTTTGACATTTTCCTTTGCATAGCTTTGAAGATAATCTATAGTTTCATTCATCTTTTCAGCATATAATCCACTGATTAACTCCAAATGCTCTGTATTATAATCCTTTGCAATCTTCGTTAGATGAAAATAGGCTATTACAATTACAGCAGTACACACTACTAGATATAATACGAGCATTCCTCTTCTCTTTTTTTTGCTCTTTCTTCGATCCTTCACGATCATTCCCTCCCACTAAGATAATCCGCATCAATCAGTACCACTCCAGTATCAAAATACTTTTGTTCATACCTACTTCCACTTACAAAATCATATAAAGCAGTAAGACCAAGATACCCCATTTGATCCTGTCTCTGCATAAGTGTTCCTGCAAAATAATCCGGATTTTGAATGATCTGAACCGTAATATCTGCCATATCAAAACCAACTAAAACAATATCTTTTCTATTTTCTTCTAAAAGCTCATTTGCTATGCCGATGGTTGATGTATTGTTACACCCAAAAATACCTTTCAGGTTTTCATGCTGATCAATAAGCTTCTTCGCATCAGACTGCGCTTTTTCTACATTACCGCCATTTAAGTAAATGTCCTGTGCAATCTCCCATTTTGCCGGTGAATGCAAAGACCAGTATTCTAAAAAACCTGATACGCGATTTATCATCGCCTGTGACGTATCAGATGACAGCATAATGCCTACTTCAAGCTCCTCTGACGGCAAATTGCCTGCTTCCTTTAATAAACCAAGCATTTCCTTTGCCGCCATCTGTCCTGCATTTACATTATCTGTCATATAGCAGGCATCAAATTCGCATTGATTAATGGAAGAATCAATCAATGCCACATATATCCCACTCTCCCTTGCTTTTTTACAGCTTTCCACAAGCTCATCCGAGGTTGCCGGTGCAAGCAAAATTCCACTCGCACCGCTTTCTATTGCTTCATCAATCAATTTAATCTGACCTTCAATATCAGTCTCATTGTCGATTCCGCCAAGATATACAGATGCATCTATTTCATTTGCCGCTTTTGATACGCCTTCTATCACCGTCTCCCAGTAGACTCCATGGTAATTCTTTAAAATTACATAAAAGCTTTTATCACTGTCAGAATCTGAAATACATGTATACTCCACTATAGAAGACTGTGCTTTTAAGCTTGTATCAACCTTCTTTTGGCATCCGATTGCTGTCAAAAAAAGGATTGTAGACGCGACAATCATCAAAAAATATGCTTTTTTATAATTTTTGCGCGCATTTTGTTCTGTTTTTCGAGTTTTCATTCCTTCCCCCACACGAATATAGTCTAATTGCACTATTTTTATAATGCAAAACTCTTCTTAACTATTATAGCGCACGGAGTTTTTATGTCAATTTATTTTTTTCGCTCTCCTCGTGCATACAGTCTGGAAAGCACAAAAAAAGCACCGACCCCAGAGCTCATATGTCTCCAAAACCGGTACTTGATGCGCCTCCAGGGGTTCGAACCCTGGACACCCTGATTAAGAGTCAGGTGCTCTACCAACTGAGCTAGAAGCGCGTTTTTATTTTGTATGTTGTTCTCATCAACATGTGCTTAGTATAATACAACACGCGATAAAAGTCAAGCAAATTTGACAAAATCTTACATTTTCTTTACATATTCATTAAGTTTTACAAAACAATTGGGAAAGATTTCAGATTTCGTCAACATTTTATACAATTAGCTTCATCTGTATTCTTTCCCAATTGACATTTATTATACACCTATTTTCATTTTTTCTCAGAATCAATGGCAACTGTGCCATGTGTACGGAAATAATCCATTATAATCTCTACCATCTCTGTATTAATTTCCTTTACCAATGGGCATGTTGGATACATCGGATAGCCGCCTGCACCACTGTAACGGTAATTATTCATGCACAGTGTAAACTCATCATCAGGCTGCACTGGCTTTCCCTGGTAACACAGATTCTGAATGCGACTTCCCATCGGTGCCTCTGGGTGGATCTCCCACGTAACACCTGCAAAGTAATCATAATTATAATGCTCGACCTTCGGAGAAAGGAAGCTCTTTGCTACTACTACTTTGCCATTTTCGTCGATCTCGAAATATTCTGCGGCACGTTCCATAGCTGCTCTTAACTTCTCTCCTGTGATACGGCATACTACAAGAGTATTGGGGAATGGATATGTGGCAATTATATCTCTTGTTGTTACACAAGCATTAAAGCCCACAATATCATTTGCAAGTCCAACTATGGACAGCTGTGCCCCAGATACATCAAGCTGTATGCGATTAATCAAATCGGCAATACCACTTCCTTCTAATGCCATTTTCACCTTGTCCTCTGGGTAAAGCGGTCTGCTTAGATGACCAAGCGGCTCATCAAGCCACTCCTGTACCTTAGCCTCCACAAAACTGTACTTCCCACACAATTCCTTTGCATTATCAGGGTTTGGCTGAACCTTCTTTGAATTGATGGAGGTAATTGTTGCCGGATAAGTTGCGTTTCCAGAAGCCTTTGCCTTCTCGAGATCAATCTCTACATAAGCATATTCTCTGCCATTTGCAAGCGGCTGAAGTGTGTAAGTGCCGTTAACCATTCTTCCTGCCACCGGCATGTGCTGATGACCTGTTAATAGTACATCAAAGCCAAGTTCAGTACAGATTTTGTAACCGATATTCTCAGTCGTTCCTGACAAACGTTTTCCAGTCTCTAAATCACTCTCAAAGCCGCCATGATAAATACATATCGTCAGATCAACCTTGCCCTGTAAATCTTCTAATGCTTTTTTTGCAGCCTCAAACGGATCAACCACCTGAATGCCAACGAGATTTTCTTTTTTCTCCCACACATTGATATAATCAGTTACGATACCGACTAGTCCGACCTTCACACCGTTTTTCATCATGTGAATCATATGCGGATAAAGAATATTTCCCTCGCTGTCAAGCACATTCTCACATACACAAGTACCTTTATGGTTATTGCGGTAAATAGCCTGATATTCCTGACCATAGTTAAAATCATGATTTCCAAGCGTATAGAAATCATATCCACAGTCATTTGCCATCTGTGCAATATATTCGCAGCTTCCAAGAATATTTCTGCTGTAGTAGGCATATGCAGAGCCCTGAAGCATATCGCCTCCATCAATCACAAGTGTATCGTCATCCTTTTTGTATTCAGACGCACACGCAAACAGACCCATCGGTTTTACCTCTCGGTCACCATATGATGTCGGATAGAAATATCCGTGTACATCTGACGTATAATAGATTTTTACTTTTCTTTTTTCCATTATTTAACCTAGTCCTTTTGATATCCAAGTGCCGCGCAGCGCACAGAACCTATGGATATGAAATTATTGAGAAGCGCACTGATATCAGTCCCCTCCTCTGCCTTTTCTGTCATTACACCCTTTGAGCGAAGTGAGAAACTGCCGTCTGCATGATTTGTACGCACATAGTCGTCCTGATAAAACTGGTGCTTTGCAGGGATACGATCACGCAAGATTCCCTTACACTCTGAAAGTTTACAGCCTGGAAAGTTCACATTCCAAATGCGATCCATTGAAAGATTTTCATCAAGAAGCTCTTTTACAATCGAAATAAAATATGCGTCTACAGTCTCCCAGCTTGTATCATTTTTGTTAGAAAAAGCAAATGAACGGATGCCATTTGCAAGCGCCTCCATTGCTGCACCAACAGTTCCTGAGTAAAGAATGTCAATTCCAGTGTTATAACCACTGTTAATTCCTGAAAATACAACGTCTGGCTTTTCTGGCATCAAAAACTCAAGCGCTACCTTTACACAATCTGCCGGAGTTCCGCCCACACTATAGGCACGCACGCCATCTACATCATAGCATTCAGGTGTCACTTCAATATCTTCAAATAAGGTAATTCTCTGTGACATCGCGCTGCACTGGCTCTTTGGTGCCACAACCCACACCTCGCCAAGCTGCATAGAAAGTTCAGCCAACTTTCGTATACCAGGAGCTTTTATTCCATCATCATTTACAATTAAAATTCTCATTTGATGTCGCTCCTATTTTAATTCTTCTTTAAGATCATCTCGCCATTTTCAAAAACAAAGCACTCACCATACTCTGGCAGGATACGCTTATCTGCATGTGCGGTGTTTACCTGCTCCGGACGGAAGCTGTGAAGCGGAACGAGAATATGCGGTGCAATGGTATCCAGCATAGTTCTTAAATAGTATGGTCTGGAGTGACCTCCGATTCCAATATTCATGTATGGAATGTTCATATGATCTAAAATACGGTGCATCTTTCCAAAAGAAGGATCATAATCGCCAAGCGGCGCACCATCCATATGAATATAAAGTGTAATTACAGAACTTAAATCCATCAGCTCATAAAAGTTTACGTAGTCCTGCTGTAAAATATATTTTGACGGATTAGAAAGAAGTTCCTCTCTTGTGATAATACTCCAGCCACGCTCCTCTGCCTTCTTAGCATCAGCACCAACGCTATTTTCATACATCAAAATCTCATCCTCTGGATAGAATGTCTGCACATAATCTGCCTGAACACCGTCCATGACAAGCTTTCTTCCAGTCTTTTGTGCTGTCATGATCAAATGATGAAGACGCTCTACATTTCTATTATATGGGTTAACAATAATAAGTCCCTTCTGCTCTGTGGACTCCTTACATATCGTATCTTGTAACCATTCCTCGCTTCTTTCTGGCTCTTCTGGCTTAGTAAGAGAAAGTATATCCACATCATCAAAGCTTACTGTAACACCCTCGGTAATAAGCACATCCACACCCTTCATTTTCTGTCCAAACGCTTTTGTAATCTCTGGATGGAAGCCATGGAAACGATAATCTCCTGTATAGCAAATCGTTCCCCCCGGTGTCGTAATTCGATATCCGCATGCACCAATCACATCATGATCTATCGCCTCTACTTCAACTGTAATATCACCTACGGTAAAGCTTTCACCATATGGGATGCCAATGCAGTTTTTATGGCCCTTTACCTGAATATCACCGCAAGCCTCAAGTCTGCGATATAGCTTTAAAGAATCCTCACTCATATAAACTGGAAGATTCTGATCAAGCATGCCAAGACCTCCCATATGGTCGATATGCATATGAGAAATCACAAAAAAGTTTTTCTTCTTGTCGTTTTCAAAGCTGACAAGGCCTAATGTTTTTGCCGTCTCTTCATCATAAATACCATCCTGTGAAGCTAACACTCCAAGACGTGCATAATCTGCCGCGCACTCATTATAGCGCACTGCAATCTTATCATCCATGCGATCCATTACTGCAAATCCGAAATCAAACATGCATCTTGCCTCATCTGTTTCAACTACAACAAACGTGCCGCCGATTTCTCTTAATCCATTATAAAATGTTAATGTTGTCATAAAATTTCCTTTCCTTAAAAGATGAAAAAGGAGCTGCCATTAACTGACAGCCCCCGTATGTTCCTACTTTTAACTTATTCAGCTACGGAAGAAGACTCCTCTTCTGCAGCAACACCGTCAACGCCTAACTTATCGTTGAGCTCAGTTACAAGATTCTCAAGAACTTCTTCTGGTTCAAGCTCGTCCAGAATAGAATCCTCTAAAACAGTGCTTACAGTATTCATTACATCATAGCTGCCATCAAATACTGGCTGAGCGAAGAAGTATGGAGACTGCTCGTATGCAGACTTATAGTTGTTGGTCTTATCCTCGTCCATGAACTTCTTAAATTCATCTGTCTCATATGCAGACTTTCTTACTGGCAGATATCCTGTCTCTTCAGACCACTGGATAGTGGAATCAACGCTTGTTAGATACTTCATGTATTCCCATGCAGCATTCTGCTTGTTTTCATCGGTGCTGAACATATAAATGTTAGTACCTGCCTGATTAACGGCCTTTTCCTTGTTGCCCGGAACAGGTGCTACGCCAAGCTCCCATCCATCTGCAGTAATGTAAGAAACACCAGTACAAGAACCGATGTAACCGCCGATCATCTGGTTGGAGATAACATTGGAGAAGTAGCTGTCCTCACCTACAAGACGTGCATAGCCGCTGTTGTAAAGGTTCATGATATAAGAAACTGTCTCAAGACCTGCCTCATTATCAAACAGAGCGCCGTCCTCACTTACGTACTCACAGTCATTCTGATGCAGAGATGCCTCTAAGAAGCCTGAAAGATCATCTACACCAAGAATTTCAATATCCTTTGCTTCCTTTAACTTCTTTCCTGCCTCAGTCAGCTCATCCCATGTGGTAGGTACATCAATGCCAACCTCATCAAACAGAGTCTTATTGTAGAAGTAAACGTAAGTACTCTTGTTGAATGGTACACATGCAACAAAGCCATATACTTCGCACTCATCCTTGTAGCTGTCGATCAGATCATCATAATCGAAATCCTCATCGGTAACGAAATCATCTAACGGAATGATCTTATCAGTATAAGCAGTTACCCAGTTGTTATAGCCCTGTGACAGATCCGGCAAAGTATCTGCAGCTGCGTTTGCTGTCAGCTTTGTGCTTAAGTCACTGTAGTTACCCTGATTTACAAGTGTAACTGTGATACCGTACTCATTCTCCTCATTGAACTTATCAGTAAGAGCTGTCAGAGATTCTTCCTGCTTACCGTTCATTGCGTGCCAGAATGTGATCTCACATGGCTCAATAGTCTTTGCCTCGTCTGCAAATGTCGGAACAGCCATTGCACCAACCATAGACATTGACATTAAAACTGCACTTACTTTTCTTAACTTCATGAATTTCTCCTTTCTTTTGCCCTCTTCGGGCATGGGGACTAAATAGTACATTTGTACTCTCTATAGAATCCGGATTTCCGGTTTCTAACATAATAATCACAACAAGTTATCCCTTGATACCACTCTGTGTAACACCCTCGATGACGTACTTTCGAAGAATCAGGTAAACAACAACAATTGGAAGTACTAAAATACAAGATGCTGCCATTATAAGCTCATATGACGAACCGTTCTCTGTCTGAAACTGCATCAGTCCATAGGAAAGAACACGCATCTCCTTACTGTTTGTAACAAGTAACGGCCACATAAAAGAGTTCCAGCATCCGATTGCATTTAAGATACATACCGTGGTAATCGGACTCTTATTAATCGGAATCATGATCTTGATCAAATATTTAAAGTCATTACACTTATCAACCTTTGCCGCCAGATAAAGTGCATCTGGTACCTGTGAAAAGAACTGTGTCAGCAAGTAAATATAGAATACACTCGCTAAATACGGAACGATCATTGCCTGATAAGTATTGATCCATTTTAACTTTGTGATAGTAATGAAGTTTGTAATAATTAACATTTCTCCTGGAATCATAAGTGTAGCCAACATTAACGAAAGCATGAGCTTCTTTCCTGGAAAATTCAAACGTGCAAATGCATAAGCAGCAAGTACAGTAGTAACAAGCACTCCTGCTGTAGAAACGATAGTAACGACCAAAGTGTTAAAAATATAGCGTGGAAATGGAGCAGACTTCCAAGCCTCAGCAAAGTTTGAAAACTGCGGTACCTTCGGGAAGAGGGAAGGCGGAATGGCCGTGATCTCCGCTGATGTCTTTAGTGATGACAAAATCATCCACAAAAACGGAAGAAGCGTAAAGATTGCACCTGCAATCAATATGGCATATTTCAACACCTCTGCAACAACATTTACAATTTTTCTTTTATTCATCTTTTCTCTTATCCATCCTTTCTTCCTGTCAGCTTCCTCTGAACGAAGGTAAGGACTAGGATAATTCCAAATAAAACAACTGCTGATGCAGATGCTTCACCGTATTCATACTGATTGTAAAACTTATCGTACAAATAGTAAACAACGGTAATCGCACTGTTTGCCGGACCTGCCTTTGATGCAAACAAAGAATACACTTCATTATAAACCTTAAATGCATTTATCATACCCATTACAAGCGCGTATGATACCATAGGCATAATACCAGGAAGTGTGATCTTTGTAAAGACTCTCCACTTCGGTGTTGAGTCAACCTTTGCAGCATTATACAAATCAGGTGAAATGGTCTGAAGTCCTGCTAAAAAGATTAAAATATCAAATGCCATGCTCTTCCAGATACTAAAAATAATAAGTGCCGGAAGCGCATACTGCTTCTTGTTCAGCCACGGAATTGCTTTGATGCCAAACCATGAAAGGATCTGATTTAACAGACCATAATGCTCGTTAAATATCCATCTCCAAACAATACCAATTGCAATAACACTTGTAACATATGGCAAAAAGTAAAGTGTCTGGAAAAATCCCTGAAACTTGATCTTACTATTTAATAAAACAGCGATCAAAAGAGATAATGCAATAGAACACGGAACTACAAATGCAACATAAATTCCAGTATTAGTCAATGCCTTAATGAAGTATTTATCCTTGAAAATACTTACATAATTACTAAAGCCCACTGATGCATACGTACCGTTTATCATGTTATAATCTTCCATGAAACTCATAATAAAAGCACGAATCAACGGATAAATCGTAAATAAAAGAATGACAATTAATGCGGGCATCAAATAAAGATAGCCCTTCATGCTTTTCTTTTCCATAGGGTTCTCCTTATTAATATTTTCCTACTGTCTTTCCTGTCTGGTCAAACAAAAGGATCTGGTTGTCACGAATAGTTACACAAAATTCAGTGCCGACACTAACCTGCATATCGGAATGAACTAGCACACGAAGTTCTTCTTTTGCAAGTGCTACGCGAAGCTGTAACTCTCTTCCTGTCATGCGCACATGAGTTGCCTTAACTAAAATACCGTTTTCTGATACATTAAAGGCCTCTGGACGAACACCAGCCTTGTAGTTGCCATCAGCTGCCTTGCAGCCCTCACGAAGAACGACATCACCGCACATAATCTTTCCGTCCTTAACAGTTACATCAAAGATATTGATCTGCGGAGTACCAAGAAACTGTGCAACAAACAAATTACCCGGATTTAAGTACATCTTCTGCGGTACCTCGAACTGCTGTACAACTCCCTTTTCCATAACTGCAATGCGGTCAGATATACTCATCGCCTCTTCCTGATCGTGAGTTACAAAAATTGTGGTGATACCAACCTCCTGCTGGATGCGGCGAATCTCTTCACGTGTCTCAACACGAAGTTTTGCATCAAGATTTGAGAGTGGCTCATCTAAAAGTAGTACCTCTGGCTTCTTTACAAGTGCTCTTGCAATTGCAACACGCTGCTGCTGACCACCTGAAAGAGCCTTAGGCTTTCTGTCCATCAGATGATCAAGCTGTACAAGCTTTGCCATCTCTTGGGCACGCTCTCTTGCCTCTGCTTTGGGAACCTTACGGTTAATTAACGGGAACATGATGTTGTCCGCAACAGTCATATGCGGATACAGTGCATAGTTCTGGAATACAAGGCCGATCTCACGATCCTCCGGTGCAACCTTTGTTACATCTTTTCCTCCAAAATAGATGTGTCCAGAAGTCGGATCATTCAAACCAGCAAGCATGAACAGTGTGGTGGATTTTCCACAGCCAGACGGTCCGAGCAGACCAACCAACTCACCATCTGCAATGTTCAGGTTCATGTTGTCAACAGCTTTGAAGTCTCCATATGCCTTCGTCAGATTCTCAATTTTAATCTCCATTCTTACCTCAATCTGCTGCCAGCGCAGCTTTTACCTACAGTTTTCGTGCCATATGCACGTTTTTTAACTTTCTCGTCTATAAATTATAATATATCTTTTGCAAAAAATCTAGTGGTATCCTATAGTTTTCGCTGTGTTTTGAGTAAATTTTACTTTACAAGTTCATAATTTCATGCTTGCAAATATGCTTCGATTTTTTCTTTATTAAGCCCCTCTCCTATCACGATAATGATCTGCTGACCATTTGCGATTGGATTTAGCTGGCGCTGTGCGGCAGTTGCATTTAATTCAAACCAACCATCTGGTGTCTCAAGAAAGCCCTTGATACGATGCACATGACCACATGATGGATCTCCCAAAATTTGAGTGGCTGCATTTAAAATCTGTTCCCTCGTTAATGGCAGATTCATAAATGAAAGTGAGGAAAATGATTTATCATCTTCGACATCACGCTTTTGCCAGCTCTCGGTGTGGTAGCCACATGTTAAAATACGATTCCAATCATCGTTTGTAAGCTCATCCCATTTCTTTTTCATAACATCTTCTTCTGACAATTTTCTTGTACAAGAAATAGCTTCCATTGCGCGATTTATATGCGGCAGAATAGTATCTGCCTGCTCTTTTGATGATTCATCAAGCTTGCTTATAAAAACAAGACCTGCATCTGCCGCTTCTGAGCCTAGAAGATACTCGGCATCCTTTGACATCTTCTCTGGCAGTCCTGCATCGGCAATCGCGATAACATTTCCTATCTCATACCATTTATCAAGCGGATCTTCTCTCAGTGCATCAAAAAACTCATCCACATCAAATATACCTGACGGCTCCACAATCACACGGTCATAGCCGCACATACCCATCGCAATCAGCTTCGTCTTAAAACGTCTGCGGTGGCAATCCTTATCGCAGCCGCCAGAAACCATTTCAAGTTCACATTGATCCCCCATCAGATCCTGTAAAAGCATCATATCTACATTGACAGCACCATAATCATTTTCCAAAATTCCAATGTTTTTACCGCTGTCAATCAAATATTTTGCATACTTCTTTATGAAAGTAGTCTTTCCTGAACCAAGAAAGCCTGTAATCAAATCAATTTTAACCATGGTTAGTTCCTCCTTACTTTGTGATGCACCCCTATTATACTTGACTTTTGCTGGTTTGTGGTATAGAATCTATTTAAAATAATTTTTAAATAGATTTGAGGTGATGAGATTGGCCGTTGCAGAAGTACTAGATGCTCTTGCAGATAAAAATCGGCGCAATATTTTGCTAAAGTTAAAGGAAGGAAAAATCAGCTCAGGTGATCTGGCAATTGCTCTTGGCATGACGCCACAGGCACTCTCCTATCATCTGGCGAAATTAAAAAAAGCAGACTTGATCTACGAGACTCGCGAAAAGAACTTTATTTATTATGAACTTGATCTTTCGATTTTGGACGAAACGATCTTGTGGATTACTCAATTGAGAGGAGAGAAAAACAATGAAAAATAAGAAATTACTCACAGCGCTGTATATTATTTTAATGCTTCTTCCACTGATTGCGGTTGTAGTGGCTTATCCATTCCTGCCAGATAAGATACCTGCCCATTATGGAATGAACAATCAGGTTACACGTTGGGGAAATAAATCTGAGACTTTTATTTTTCCTATTATTACACTATTCTTCGGATTTTTTATGTATATTGCAGCCCGAGGTGCCGCCGAACAAGAAAAGAAAGGAAGCGGTAGCGAAAAAAATAACAGCACGATCACTTTTGTAGCCGGAATTTTAAGTATCATGGTATTTGATATTTTGACCTTCTATTTTCTCTATGCCGATTTTCATCAGGTAGAAAATCTGAATGATATGCCATTCTCCCTCACAAAGATTTCATTTGGCGTTCTCGGAATTGCCCTCATCATTCTAGGAAATATCATGCCGAAACTAAAACGAAATTCCATTATCGGCCTTCGCACCCCATGGAGCATGAAAAACGTTGTCGTTTGGAAAAAAAGCCAGCGGTTCTGCGGTATTTTATTCATGTTGTCAGGTATCATCATTCTGATATTATGTTTCTTATTAGAAGGAACTTTACTAACGGTTGTTTCTCTGGTATTGTTAGTCAGTGCTGCAATTGCAGGTGGCATTTATTCCTATTTAGCAGCACAAAAGGAAACTTGATTGAGCCACCGGGACAGTAAAAGAGCCAGCGTACCTGTCCCGGTGGTCAAAAGAAGCAGGAGAAAATCGTCTCGATTTTCTCCTGCTTCTTAATATATATACAAGAAAACAACTTACTCGTCTTTCTTGTCCTCTACGATTTTAATATGAACATCTGCCAGCTGCTTCTCGCTTACTGTAGCCGGTGCGCCCATCATAACATCCTGTGCATTCTTATTCATTGGGAATGGAATAATTTCACGGATGCTGTCCTCACCTGCAATCAGCATGATCATACGGTCAACACCTGGTGCAATTCCTGCATGCGGCGGAGCACCATAGCAGAATGCGTTATACATAGCCGGGAATTTTGCCTTTACATCTTCCTCGCCGAGACCAACTAACTGGAATGCCTTAACCATGATCTCTGGATCGTGGTTACGAACAGCGCCTGATGAAAGCTCTACGCCATTGCAGACTAAATCATACTGGTAAGCAAGAATATCAAGCGGATTCATAGTCTCAAGTGCCTGTAAACCACCCTGCGGCATAGAGAATGGATTATGGCAGAACTCTAATTCGCCAGACTCCTCACCGATCTCATACATCGGGAAGTCAACAACCCAGCAGAACTCATAGCAATCCTTCTTCATATAGCCTTCGAAAGAAGCACCGATTGTCTTGCGGATGACACCTGCTGTCTTCTGAGCAGTCTTTAAGTCGCCTGCAGACAGTGCAACGAAATCACCTGCCTTTAAGCCAAGTGCGCTCACAACTGCATCCTTGTGATCAACAACAAACTTGGAGATTCCTCCAGTCAGCTCGCCCTTGTCATCTAAACGGAACCAATATGCCTTCTGACCGCTTACTACCTCAACATCAGCACACATCTTATCGATCTGCTTTCTGGTACCCTTGAAGTTTTCAGCAACGACTGCCTTTACCTTATTTCCTGCAAATGGACCGAAGCCACATTCTGCAAGCACTTCTGTAGCATCCTGAACGATCAGACTGATACGAAGATCCGGCTTATCAGAACCATACTTGTCCATTGCCTCAAGATATGGGATTCTCTTAAACGGCGGCTTTGATGCCTCATGGTAAATACCATACTTTGCAAAGATTGGCGGAAGGACATCCTCAAGGATCTCAAATACGTCTTCCTGATCAGCAAATGCCATCTCCATATCAAGCTGATAAAACTCACCCGGAGAACGGTCTGCTCTTGCATCCTCATCACGGAAGCACGGAGCGATCTGGAAATAACGGTCAATTCCAGAGGTCATAAGAAGCTGCTTGAACTGCTGCGGAGCCTGTGGAAGAGCATAAAACTTGCCCGGATGATTTCTTGCTGGAACAAGATAATCTCTTGCACCCTCTGGAGAAGAACATGTCAAGATTGGTGTTGTGATTTCCATAAAATCATGACCAATCATAGAAGCACGAAGATCTGCAACAACCTTGCTTCTCAAAACAATCTTCGACTTAACCTGCGGATTTCTCAGATCCAGATAACGATATTTCAGACGAACATTCTCATCTGCTTCCTTTGAATGGTTAATCTGGAACGGAAGCTCGTTGTAACGGCACTTTCCAAGAACTGTAAGCTTACTTGGAACTACCTCGATCTCTCCTGTTGGAAGATTTGCGTTCTTAGAACTGCGCTCTCTTACAGTTCCAATAATTTCGATTGTAGACTCATAGTTGATAGAAGACAGCTGCTCCATGATTTCCTCTGTCTCTACTACAATCTGTGTTGTTCCGTAAAAGTCTCTCAAAATCAAAAATCCAAGATTCTTGCTGACCTTACGGAGATTTTCATACCAGCCGACAAGCTTTACTTCCTCGCCGACATTTGCCAGTCTTAACTGACCACAATTGTGTGTACGTCCCTGCATAGGTATTATATCCTTTCTAGACCACCTGTAGATTCTAGCTTTTTTCGTTACGATTATATCATTCACGTTCTTTAAAGTCAATAAGCCGCTTGAGGCACTGTAGGCAGTTCGCGCGTTATGCTACCATGTTACGAAAGTCCTTCGGTGCAATGGTTTCGTCGCCGGACCAAACTCCGCAGGTTCCTTTTACATTCTTTATTATCAAACATTACTTTGAAAGACCTGCTCCAAGTGTCCGGCTCGTGAAAGCCATTCACCTCAGGGCTTTGCTATAAGCATTGACTGATCCGTGAACTGTAAAAAAACGGCCCAGGGTTTCCACCCCGGACCGCTTACTTTAATATTCAGTTGTAAAAAATTACCAGATGAACAGCTCGTCTCCTGTCAGCTTCCAGATTGCCTCGATGAAGTAGTAATCTGCGTAGATCATTGGGAAGTTATGATCTGGCTCGTTGTAAGCTGCTGTACATTTCTCAAGAAGCTCGTCTACGTTTGGATCGTAGTTACAGCCCTTCTCATCAATTGCCTTCAGAAGTCTGATTGCTGCGTCCATGTACTTCTGCTTCTTCCAGTTCTTTGTTACCTTGCTCAGCTCGATAAGACCACATGCTGCAATCGCTCCTGCAGTATCATCTCTCCAATCACAAGACGGATCCTGATAGAAGTCTACCGGAATCAGGCCGCTCTCCGGAATACATGAGATGAAGTAATCAGCAACACGCTCTGCTGTCTCTAAGTAACGCTCCTTCTTTGTATGCATATAGCTTAAGGTAAAGCCGTACAGTGCCCAGCCCTGTCCTCTTGTCCAAGAAGAACCATAGGACATACCCTGTCCGCCGTAAGAACCATTACAATCGCCTGTTACAGGATCAAACTCAACGATATGGCGGGAAGAACCGTCAGGACGGATAAATACCTTTGCAGCGGTATCAGCATGATTCATAGCGATATGTAAGAAGCTCGGATTTTTGCTCTCCTCATATGCCCAGTACAGAAGCGGAAGGTTCATCATACAGTCGATGATTGCCCAATCTGCTCTTGAGTTCCATGCAACGATATACTCACCCTTTGCATTGTAACGTCCTGCAAGGTTAGAAGCTGCGATCATACCTCTGTTTCTGGACTCCTTAGAGCCAAACAGACGATAATTTGCTACTGCAGTCGGCAGCCAACGGAAACCACTATCATGATCCATTACGCTAGAATCAAGTAATACAGAATCCATCTTCTTCTCAAGATTTTCTGCAACCTCTTTATAAATCGGCTCTTTTGTTGCCTGATACAACTGCCACATCATACCGCCCCAGAAACCATTGGTCCACCATCCGAGTCTTGTCTCAGAAAGATCATCAAATACACCATTCTTTGCGATATAAGGAACCTTGTTTACACTTCTCTTGATTACTTCAATTTCTTTTTCCTTAATCTTCTTGGCAACTCCCTGTGCCCATGCCTTGTTATCCATAACGTTTCTCCTTTTTAATCTCTATTTTTTATTAAAAGCAACAGCAAACCTTTCTTTATTCCAGATTATATCGCTATTGCTTTCTAGCGTAAAAATTTTTACCACCCAGGCAATTACTTATCTGGCTGTTCCAGATAAAAATACATTTTGCAATCTACATTTTGTTCATTATGCAAAACTTCCCAGCTGATGCGATTAACCAGCTCATCTTGTGCTTCATGGTTGACGTGCGGCTCTTTTGTAACTAAAACAGCTCCGGCTGCCTCGCCAAACTCAATAACAAGTTTGTGTCTTTCTCCATGAATTACCACTTTATTTTTGTGATCCTGACCTGTGTGTACTGTTACTGGATAGCGTGTTACCAGATTTTCAAAAACTGGAACATCTGCATCACATACAACATGATCTCTTACAGTAAATGAACCTGTTTCTTTTTCAAATGATATTTCTCGCAAAACAGTATCCACACTAGATACGTCATATGCCTTCGCAAAGGAAATTAAAATAGTATTCTCATCCTTTCGCTCAAATGCATCTGCGCGATACTTTGATCCAGCCTTCTGGTCTACACCGCCGATAATTGGCATGTTATGGCCTTTTCCGCGTGTACAGAAAATTTCATAGCGTTCATCTGAGAAATACTTCTTTGTGTATTCACCTGAACCTAAATCCTCTAAAAGTGCCTCGCCATCTGCCAGATATAAAAAACTTCCTACATCATTATGGTTATGAGGTTCATCATTATTTCCACCCTTAGCAACCAATGCTGTATTATCTTTACCTCTAAGAATACACCACTGCGCATCCTTTAAAAAATCAGTACCTTCTTCTAAAAGTGGCTTTGGCTCCTCTACTATCTTCTTTTCAACATCTTCCAGATAATTCTTAGTCCAATACCATCCTGTATACAGCTCATTCCAGTTCCAGCAACGATCTCCTGAAAAGCCTCTTGCGTAGATTGGATCCGGGAACCTAATATCCTTGTAAAGATTTGCCAGACAGCATGTCAATCCAATTGGATATTCTCCATTGCTGCTTCCATCTGAAAAGCTGATCGTGCGGCCATGTGAAAAATAACACATTTCCTGGAAATGAGCAATTTTCTCTACCTTCTTTAATGCCATCATATCATAAGTCGGATTATATAATCTCTGATCCATAGCAAAGACTACCATGTTCATAAAGCCATATACCCAGTAGCCAAGACCTTCTTCACAGACACCATCCTCGCCAAAGCCAGCAAGATAATAAGTTTCAATAGCATAGCGAATACGTTCTAAAAAAGCATCCTTCTCTGGTCCATCCTCTAACAGATATATCGCTGTGCTTCCGATATTTCCGCAGCAGACTGCATTCCAGTTATTTGTTGCATCCTCCCACCAATATGCCGGTGCCTTCGCACTCATAAACGGTGTCAGAATACGGCGAAATACTTCCTTGCGAATACATTCCTTTGTCTCCTCAGACAGCTCATCTTTAAGCAGCATATATAGATGTGCCAACGTATGTCCTGTCTCACTTGCAGTAAGATCAATAGTCATACGCCAGTTTGGATTCTCCAGACGCTTTACGTGTGCAGAGAGTGCCCAGCATTCCTCTGAGCAAATTCCTTTTATAACATACTCAAGCTTTTCAATATCTTCTTTCTTATGCCAGATCACACTTGCAAGGCCAAATGTAGATAAAAACTCTCTTCTCTTGAAGTAGCCTTCCTCATAGCGCAGACGATTTCCAGTAATCTCATATTCGTCAAACAATTCTCTTGAAAGCTCTGGCATCATTTCATCTCTTAGCTGATTTGAAATGTCGCGCACTTCGTTTTCATAATGTTCAGCATAATTCTTGATTTTATCAAGCATTTTCATTTTTCAAACATATTCAACACAAGACTGTTGTTTTTATGCATTGCATCAATCAACTATGTCCTGTATTTTTCATCCTCCCCTTTTGATTATTGTATATTTTTTCCTATATAAAGTATTTATATTAGTCATCTGTTTGTATGTTATGTTCAAACAGTATTCTTTTTTCATTTTCTTTTATCATACATCATTGACAAACTTGATGCAATAACATAAACTAGTAAGAAAACTAACATATCCTATCATGTAACTATTCAGAAGGAGGTATATGTTTCATGATCAAGGCAATCACAGGAGGATATATTAACATTCACCCAAGCACTTTTCGAATGAGCCGTCCAAAAGGGCTACCTCATTTTGTACTGCTCGTTGTTCGTTCACACGGAAGCTTTGATATCGGTTCAGAGCATTTTTCCGTTGAGCCTCCGCAAATAATTATCTTAGCACCACACACACCAAATTATTATGGAAATCCAGACGGTGATTATGTAAATGACTGGCTTCACTTTGATACTGATGAACCCAAGCTCATTGAACGCTTAAATGCGATCAGCAACCATCCGTTCTCAGTTGAAGACACTGATATTTTTTCCTTCTGCATCCGTCATATTCTACTAGAACTTTCCTTTGGACAGCCTGACTTAAAGGATGAAAATATGCGTGCTCTGTTTACCTTTTTATTTAACAGCCTTTCTACAGCACATGCATCTTTCAAAAGCCGTACATATATCACACCTCTTGAAAATCAGCTTAAACAGCTTCACCTTGAAATTTCTAATTCACTTGAGCAAAAGCATTCAATTGCACGATGTGCCAAGCAGCTTAATATAAGTGAATCTTATTTTCAACTTATCTATAAAAAACTGTTTGGCGTTTCCTTTCAGCAAGATCTGATTCTTATGCGTGTGACACGAGCAAGATTCAATCTGTCTACAAGCAATCTGTCGCTCTCCCAGATTGCAGAACTTTGCGGCTATAACAATGAAGTTCATTTCTATCGCCAATTCAAGAAATTAACTGGTGTAACACCTGCATACTATAGGAAGCACCCATTTTAAAAAAGCAAAAAAACAGAGACAAATCATTTTACCGATTTTGTCTCTGACTTTTTATCTAATTTATTTTATTTCGTATATTCTTTATGCCTGCAGCAAGATTTCTCTCAATGCTGCCTCAAGTGCCTGTATCTGCTCATCAGTACCGATCGTGATACGCAGATAATTATCAATACCTGGCTTGTTAAAATAGCGAACAAAAATATTTCTAGCCTTTAATGCTGCAAAAATCTCCTTTGCAGGCATGCTCTTGTGTGCTGCAAAGATAAAGTTTGACTGAGAGTCTGGGAAAGAAAAACCAAGCGCTGCCAATGCTTTCTTTGTCTTTTCACGAGTTTCACAAATCTTTTTTACATGTTCCTCAAAATAAGCTTTATCATTTACAGCCTCAACACCGCAAAGAAGCGCCACACGGCTCATTGTATAGGAATTAAAAGAATATTTTACATCATTAAGTGCTTTAATCAGTTCTTTATTTCCCATCGCATATCCAATACGCATTCCAGCCATGGAACGTGACTTAGAGAAGGTCTGAACAACTAGCAGATTTGGATACTTTTCAATCAGAGTGCGTGCTGATGGGCCGTCTGCAAAATCCACATAGGCTTCATCGACAATGACAACAACATCTGTGTTCTTCTGTAAAATTTCCTCAAATGTCTCAAGCGGCTCATACACTCCAGTCGGTGCATTCGGATTTGGAATGACAATACCGCCATTTTCTTTGAAATAGTCTTCCTTTTTGATCATCATCTGATCATCAAGCGCGCATGTCACATACGGGATACGGTACAGATCAGCCCACACATCATAGAAAGAATACGTCACATTCGGAAACAGAATTGGTTTTCCAGAGTTAAAAAATGTCAGAAAGCTCATACTTAAAACATCATCAGAACCAATTCCCACAAAGACCTGATCCTCTGCTAACTCATAGTAATCTGCCAGTGCTTTTACAAGACAGCCATTTGTCGGGTCTGGATAAAGACGCAACAGATCTGCGTCCATGCTCTTTAACACACGCGCTACGCCAGGTGCAGGTGAATATGGGTTTTCATTTGTGTTTAGCTTTATCACGTCTGGATTTTGTGGCTGTTCTCCCGGAACATACGGCACTACTTTTCTGATATTCTTTTCCAATGCTTCTGTCATTTTTTATTCCTCCTGCTGTCCTATATGATGTCTTGTCTTTGGCATCTTCGCTTTCATTTTTTTGCTTTGATGCCTTATTTTGTCTTACTTTTATATATTACTTTTCTGTCTGCCTCTGCATTTTTCTTACAAATTTTCTTACTATAAGCACCATGGCCATCAGTGCAAGCAGACATCCAACTGCTGCTCCTGAGCTGTCTATACACACATCTCTTACCTGCGGGGAACGCTCTCCGGTAAACATCTGGTGAAACTCATCACTTGCTGCATAAAGCGTACCTGTGATCCAAGCAATAAACCAGATGCGGCGTAGGCGAAGCTTCATTATATGCATATTTTCCTTTTGCGGCACCAGAAAAATCTTCGGTCTCCACTCATAATAAAATAAAAAAAGAAGCACGCCCAGAATCATGTATTCTGTAAAATGCGCTCCCTTGCGTACAAAAAATGTGACCATCTCCCGAAATCTGATCTGTTCGCTCTTTGCAAGGCTGTTAAAATCAGGTTTTACTACGGCAATCACCCGTTCTACTACCCGACCGCTCGTCTCAGACGACGCAGCGCCGTCCTGACTGGAGAACATGAAAATCACGCCCATCCATCCAAGCACCAGCGCTGCCAGCAATATCACACGATATTTTCTTTTCATCATTATTTTATTTGTCGATGTACTTTCCATTCATGACATCTAACAGATAAGCACCGTACTGATTCTTCTTATAGATCTCATAAATCTCCATTAACTGCTCCTTTGTGATCCATCCATTTAAGTATGCGATCTCCTCCAGACAAGCAATCTTTCTATGCTGATGTGTCTCAACGGTACGCACAAAGTTAGTTGCATCTACTAAAGACTCATGTGTACCAGTATCAAGCCATGTAAATCCCTGTCCCAAAAGCTCAACATTTAATTCACCGTTCTCCAGATAAATGCGGTTCAGATCAGTGATTTCAAGCTCTCCTCTTGCAGATGGCTTTAAGTTCTTTGCATACTCAACAACACGGTTATCATAGAAATAAAGACCAGTTACACAATAGTTGCTCTTTGGATGTGCCGGCTTTTCTTCGATAGAGATTGCCTTTCCATTCTTATCAAACTCAACAATACCAAAACGCTCTGGATCGTCTACATAATAGCCGAATACAGTAGCACCGACTTTGCGGTCTGCTGCTTCCTTTAATCTCTTTGTCAGACCATGACCTGCAAAAATGTTATCGCCAAGAACCATTGCTACATTATCATTGCCAATAAAATCAGCGCCGATAATAAATGCCTGAGCCAGTCCGTCTGGGCTTGGCTGCACAGCATAAGACAGCTCGATTCCAAACTGATGACCATCACCTAAAAGTGCCTTAAATCTCGGTGTATCATCTGGTGTAGAGATGATTAAGATCTCGCGGATTCCTGCGTTCATAAGAACAGACAGCGGATAATAAATCATCGGCTTATCATAAATCGGAAGCAGCTGTTTTGATGTTACTCTGGTCAGCGGATACAGTCTTGTACCACTGCCGCCTGCTAAAATAATTCCCTTCATTGTTTCATTTACCTTTCTTTTTTTGTGGTGCTCTCTTTGGCAAACGATAGCATTTAAGCCAACATCTGCCGGACAGCTTCTATTCGCAGTATAGCATAAGCGTTACTGGTTGTAAAGGAAAAAACATGATGCTTATCTTTTCTGATTTTTCATTTTGTGCTATACTGTTTTTGTTACAGTCAACAAGTTTGCTGCAAAATGCCTCGCAGCAGAATGGAGTCTTATGTTATCTATACAATCTATTTCAAAATCTTATAAAAAACAGCAGGTTTTGCAAAATGTATCGTTTGATGCTGCACCTGGCGAATGCATTGGCTTACTCGGTCCTAACGGCTGCGGAAAGTCTACACTTTTGCATATTCTTTCAGGAACAGATACGCCAGACAGCGGAACTATTCTATTTGATGGAAAGAATCTGTTAAAAAATCCGTCTCTGCAGTCCACAAAAATCGGATATGTGGCTCAAAATAACCCACTTTTCCCTGATATGACTGCCATGGATCACTTAAAATTATGGTACAGCGCTACCGAATATTCCATTGAGGATGATTTAAAGGATGGTTTTCTATCCATATTAAAAATTGAACCTTTCCTCCACAAAAAGGCAAAGGCTCTCTCCGGCGGCATGCAAAAGCGCCTAAGCATTGCCTGCGCACTTGCATCGCGCCCAACGCTTTTACTTCTCGATGAGCCTGATGCTGCGCTAGATCTTGTCTGCAAGGAGGATATACGCGAATATATTCGTCTGTACTGTGCTCAGGGAAATACCGTTCTTCTTGCTACGCATGAGGAGGCTGATTTTGATTTGTGCAGCAAACTGATTCTGTTAAAGGACGGTCATGCAAGAACGCTTGCAGCCGACACACCAGTAAAGGAGATTATTGAATACTTATCATGAGTTCTACTTTAAATTTGCGTCGTTGTTATCTGGCTTTTACCTGGAAGCGCTGCTTTAGAAGACTCGGAAAGCTTTTTTGCGGCCTCGCTCTTTTAGGCATCATCTGCGCAGCAGCCATATATGGCCTTTCATTCGTCAATCAAAAAAACGACACTTCAGCCGCTTCTCACTTTAACGTTGTCTTCGTTATGCCCAAAAATGCAGGACTTCATTACTCACTTGCACTCGGCATGGTCTCAAACATGGAAAGCTTATCCTCGATGGTCACAATTAAACAAACCACCTCTGAGGACGAAGCAAAAGCCATGCTCGATTCAGGTGAGGTTAAGGCAGCCGTCATTATCCCAGAAGGCATGATCCACACTATCATGAGCGGCACGAATGATCTTCCTGCCCGCATCATTTATCCTGGTGAGCCAAGCATTGAGACAGTAATCTTTCGTCAAATTGTTGACAGCCTCTCCCAGATGGTAGCAAGCTCTCAAACTGGAGTCTATGCGCTGTATGAAATCTATGATGACTTTGATGCTACCGAAAAACAGCAGGATAAAGCAAACACACAACTAAACGATTTGTATATCAATGCTGTTTTGAAGCGTGATGCACTGTTTCAAATTGTTGGAAGCGACATCGAAGAGAGTAGTCTTGAAAAGGAAGAAATCTCTTCTGACAATGCGCCTGCCACAGATTTCGTTCTTGTTGGCTATCTATGCAGTGGACTTGCTCTTTTGTTCTTGCTGTCTGGCATAAATCTGTGCTTTTTCTTTGTTGCTCCAAACCGTACCGTACTGCCTGCAATCTCGCGCCTTGGCCTTTCTGATTCTTTTTGTCTGCTGGCAGATTTTTCAGCAGCAGTAATATGTCAATGGCTCATTTTTTCAGCCATCTGTCTTTTGATCGGTACAATTGGAAGCGCAGCACATATTGTTCCTGCCTTTTTGATTGGACGCACTCTCGTTTCATGTTTTGTATGTGCATTTTTTTCATGTGTACTTGAACTTTTTATCTGCCGCATCTGCCATGGCAAGCAGGCCTGTATGATAACCACATTTGCTGTATCTCTTCTTGTAATGTATGCCTCAGGCTGTCTGATTCCTTCTGCATTTTTGCCGGATATGCTTCGCCGCATAAGTGCCACACTGCCTGGAAGCCAATTAAAAAATATGATATTCTGGCAATTTGGTCAAAGCGTTTCCAGTTTTGACATCATTATTCTGATTATAGAAGGAATCCTTTTGATAATCGCTGCGCTCCTTGCTGGCACGTTCAAAAAAGGTAAGCTGACGCATTCTCTCAGAGAAAGGAGCAAGTATGAAGAAAAATAAAAATTTAAAATTACTTCGTGCCTGGTTCTCATTCCTTGCCCGCTATACAAGAAAGAAAAAATCACTCTGGTGTATGGCCGCTATTCTTCTTGTTATTGGCATTGCTGCGGCACAAAATGCAGACCGCCACGAAATCATCCGCATTGGATTATACTGTGCCAATCCTGATGAAATGACCGAAGCTGTGCTTACTAATCTTGAATCACTTGATGATGGATTGTATCGTTTTTACCGTTCTTCATCACTAGATTACATGCAGGAAGATATTAATCTTCGAAAAGCAGAGTGCGGTTATGAATTTCCAAATGATTTAGAGTCACAGATGCAGGCTGGCGAAGACGGATGTATCAGCGTTTACACTTCTCCTTCAACTGTTCTTACGGCTGTTGTAAACGAAGCTGTCTACAATGCAATTTTTCAAGAATATGCAAAGACAATGCTTGCTGATTTTATTGCATCTTACGATGTCGTCTCATTAAAAAAAGCCGATGAACTAAAAGCACTTGTCGATGAGCACTATGAATATGAGAAGGAAAATACACCAGTCTTTCATGTTGTATATGAGGATATTCCAGAAAATTTCTATGATGATCAGGCACTATTTCAAATTCCAGTTCGCGGACTTGCCGTACTTTTTATAATGCTGACTGCACTTGCAGGCAGCTCCCAGTATCGTCATGACGCAAAAAAAGGGCGCTTTCTGCTTCGCCGCCCAGATGAAAAATGGTTTGTCCCTTTTTTGTATAGCTATCTTCCAGCTCTGTTTCTTTCTGTTTTTGGTTTGCTTGCACTTATCATCGGCTCTGTCGCCCCAGTAAATGTAACGCTTATCGCAGAGCTTGCACTTTTGATTGTTTTTTCTGCGCTGTGTAGCATCCTCTGTACACTTTTAGGCCAGATCATAAAATCATCTCTCGCCTTTGATGCGCTGATTCCAGTGATTTTACTATTTTGTCTTTTGTACTCTCCGGTTTTAATGGATCTTAGAGATTTCATTCCAGGGTACAAAGTTTTGTCGTGGCTTGCGCCGACGAAATGGTATTTTGCGCTACACAATTTCATTTTGTAACTGGTCAGCCACGGGGACAGGGCAAGTGGCCCTAAAGGGCCGCATTCCCCCATCCCCATGGCGTTCCCCGAATGGTCTTGTTATACCTCCGGTTAGGCCAAATTCTGCTGTGCAACCAGATGCTCGGCACCATATTTCTTTCGAAGGGCCGGCTTTTCGATCTTTCCAGTTGCATTGCGCGGCACTTCGGCAAAGATAACTTTCTTTGGTCTCTTATAGCGAGGCAGCTTCTGACAGTACTCATTAATCTCTTCTTCTGTGCATTCCATACCATCTTTTACTTGAATGACAGCTCCCGTGATCTCACCAAGACGGCTGTCAGGCAGTCCAATGACTGCGACATCCTGCACCTTCTCATAGGCACTTAGGAAATTCTCAATCTGAACTGGATAGATATTCTCACCACCGCTGACGATGACATCTTTCTTTCGGTCAACGAGGAAGTAGAAGCCATCCTCGTCCTGCATTGCCATATCTCCAGTGTAGAGCCAACCGTTTTTGAGTGTCTCAGCTGTCGCTTTCGGATCGTTATAGTAGCAAGTCATCACACCAGGACCCTTGACACAAAGCTCACCAACCTCGCCCTGCTTGACCTCGTTGCCATTTTCATCAACAATTTTACAGGACCAGCGATAGCCTGGAATACCGATGGAACCAACTTTATCAATGTTATCAAGTCCAAGATGCACACAGCCAGGACCGGTGGACTCAGACAAGCCATAATTGGTATCATACTTGTGGTGTGGAAAATACTGCTTCCAGCGGCGAATTAATGACGGTGGAACCGGCTGGGCACCAATGTGCATCAGTCTCCACTGGTCAAGCTTATAGTCTTCTAGCTTGATATCTCCTCTATCAAGAGCGGCTAAAATATCCTGAGCCCACGGAACCAAAAGCCAGACAATTGTGCACTGCTCCTTTGAGACAGCATCGAGAATAATCTCTGGTGTGGTACCTTTCAAAAGGACTGCCTTACTTCCTGCATATAAGCTGCCCATCCAGTGAAATTTTGCTCCGGTATGGTACAGAGGCGGGATGCACAAAAAGACATCATCACGGCTGGTCAAATGGTGCTTTTGCTCCATCTGTGCCGCCTGAGACAAGCTCTCGTGATTATGTAAAATGGCCTTTGGAAATCCGGTCGTACCAGATGAAAAATAGATTGCCGCATCGTCCTCTTCCTCAAGTCGAACAAGAGGCGCCTGGCTTGAGCAGTCTGCAACCAGCTCCCTATAGCTCTCTGCAAAGGTTGGACAACCATCTCCGACATAGATTAGCAGACGACCTTTTTGCAGCTCATCGGCAATTGACTCAATTCGACCAATAAATTCAGAGCCAAAGAACAGAATATGAACCTGAGCCAAATCGGCACAGTATTGAATCTCGTCTGCTGAGAAACGGAAGTTAAACGGAACCGCAATTGCGCCCGTCTTTAAAATTCCAAAATAAATCGGAAGCCATTCCAGACAGTTGAACATCAAAATCGCAACGCGATCTCCTTTTTTGATGCCACGGCCTAAAAGCATGTTGGCAACACGGTTCGCCTTCTCATCAAAAACGCTCCATGTAATCTCTCTTCGATAGGCAACTGGAGAGGTCTGCTGAACTAGATCATACTCCTTCCAAGTTGTCTTTCTTGTATCCTTCATCAGCGGATTTAGCTCCACCAAAGCGACCTCATCTCCGTACAATTTATGATTTCGCTCCAGCAAATCAGTTACAGGCATTTTCTTTTTCCCCTTTGTTTAGTTTTCGCCATCCAGCTTTGTATTTCGTCCCAGAAGGAAGGCTTTCTGGTTGATCTCAAGAAACTTCTTTGGCACACATACCTCAATCGCAGCCTGCCAATGTTCTAGTGGAATGTCATAGTGTCTTGATAGGCGACCAAGAAGGACCAAATTGACAGCCTTCTCAGAGCCTGCCTCTCTTGCAAGTGTCAGACAATCCATCGCATCCACATTTGCACCAGCTGCTTTCATCTTCTCGATTAAGTCCTGCGGATAGAAAGTTGCCCCTGTCACAACCGGCATCGGATCAATCTGCTGTATGTTGACAACCACTGTGCCATCTGGCTTTAAATAATCCAGATAGCGGGCTGCCTCAAGCTTTTCAAAGGAGACAATCAAATCTGCCTCGCCCTTATCTATAATCGGTGAATACACCTTCTCGCCAAATCTCACATAGGTGACAACACTTCCGCCTCTCTGGCTCATACCGTGCACTTCAGAAACCTTTACATCATAGCCTTCATTTAGTAAAAGCCATCCCAAAAGCTTACTTGCCAGTAACGATCCCTGTCCGCCGACACCGACGATCATAATATTCTTTGTCATTTTGTTACCTCCCCTAATGCACCCGGACGGCACAGCTTACTGCAGACACCACAGCCAACACACTGTGTTGCATCAATCATTGCCTTTTTGCCTCTAATGCTGATTGCCGGACAGCCTAGCTTCATGCAGGCGCGACAGCCAACACATTTGTCCTGATCGACAACAAGAGCAGGCTTATGCTTTACATATTTTAACAGTGCACACGGACGACGACTGATGATAACAGACGGCTCTGTGGCTGCAAGCTCTTCCTTTACAGCGCGGTCACACGCATCCAAATCGTATGGATCGACAACAGTGACACGGCGAATGCCCATCGCACGGCACAGACTTTCCAAATCAATCTTTCCGGCCGGATCACCCTTGATATTATAGCCTGTCGTCGGGTTTTGCTGATGTCCAGTCATTCCAGTAATTGAGTTGTCCAAAATGATAACGGTGGAGTTACTCTGATTGTATGCGATATTCGCAAGTCCAGTCATTCCAGAATGCATAAATGTGGAATCACCGATTACTGCAACTGTTCTCTTCTCGCTCTCTTCTCCGAGCGCCTTGTTAAAGCCATGGATTGCGCTGACAGATGCACCCATGCAAAGTGTCATATCAATGGAAGATAACGGCGCAGCTGCACCAAGTGTATAGCAGCCGATATCGCCAAGCACGGTACATTTATTCTTTGACAATGTATAGAATAATCCACGGTGTGGGCATCCAGCGCACATCACCGGCGGACGACCTGGAATCTCTTCATCAAGTTTTCTTCCTGACGGAATTGTTCCTATTAGTTCAGCAAGCTTTGGAAATGCTTTACTTAGCTTTTCTGCAAGCAGATTTTGTGAAAACTCACCTGTCATCGGAAGTACATCTTTTCCGTGAACCGAAAGACCTAAGATCTTGCAGTAGGTTTCAATCACTGGATCAAGCTCTTCCACAACCAGCAACAGCTCTTTTCCCTTGGCAAAGTCTAATAGTAACTTTTCTGGAAGCGGATTGACCATTCCCAGCTTTAAAATACTGACGTGATCGCAAAAAATCTCCTTCACATACTGGTAGGAGGTTGAAGAAGTGATGATTCCGATTGGCTCACTTCCCTTTTCCACGCGATTTAGCGAGCTGGTATTGGCAAACTCAGCCAGACGTGCCGTTCTCTCCTCAACAAACGGGTGACGCGCAATCGCATTGGCTGGTGTCATGACATACTTTCTGACATTTTTTTCGTATGGCTTTGTCGGCGGACAGACACGCTCTTTCGTATCAACAATGCTCTGTGAATGCGCAATTCTTGTGCACATGCGAATGATAACTGGTGTGTCAAACTCCTCTGAAATTTCATAAGCTGCCTTTGCAAACTCACAGGCTTCTGCAGAATCTGCTGGCTCTAGCATTGGCACCTTTGCTGCGATTGCATAGTGTCTAGAATCCTGCTCATTTTGAGATGAATGCATCGCTGGATCATCTGCCACACAGATAATCAATCCACCGTTTACTCCGGTATAGGAGCAAGTAAAAAGCGGATCTGCTGCAACATTTAAACCTACATGCTTCATACCACAGAAGCTTCTTTTTCCTGCTAGCGATGCGCCGAACGCTGTCTCTAGCGCAACCTTTTCATTTGGTGCCCACTCGCAGTAAATTTCTTCAAACTTGACCGCTTCCTCTGTCACCTCTGTGCTCGGAGTTCCCGGATAGCTTGATACAATACTGCAGCCGCCCTCATACAGACCTCTTGCGAGTGCCTTGTTTCCTAACATTAGCTGTCTCATTTATCTATTTTTCCTTTCATTGCCGCATTGACGCAGTAAACTATTGCACTTTAAATCAGTAAATGCCGTTAGATACAATAATACCACTTTTCGCGGCTTGCGTAAAGTGGTATTGAAATTTTTACCTAGGTTTGCAAGATTCTCTCTCGATTAACTCCGGCTCGATGACGATCTGACGGTCGGCGAGGGAGAGTGTTTTTTCCTGCATTAAATCGAGTAAGAGCTTTGCTGCGATCTCACCTAATCTCTCGTGTGGATGAGCGATGGTTGTCAGGCCAACTTGATAATTTTCTGCCAGAAAGGAATTGTCATATCCCGTTACTGATACATCCTCTGAGACGCGAATGCCAAGCTGAGACAATGTCTGAATTGTCTTGATTGCAATCTGGTCGTTGTAGCAGACAACGCTGTCAAACTTTATTCCTGACGCTGCCATTGCACGCAGTCTTGCAAATGGTTTAACAGCTCGATCTTCTGTGTGAAACCAAATGATCCTGTCGGGATCGTAGAAAACTCCGTACTCTTGAAGCGCTTTTGCATACCCGCGATGCCTTTCTATTCCCTGCCTGTCATCTGCCTTAAACATACCAAGTATTTTCCGATGTCCCAAGGAGAGCAAATATTTTGTGATTAAATATCCACCTTTAAAATCGTCCATCATCACATATGGGCGGTCACTTAATTGTTCCATTGTTCCCTGAATAAACACATATGGGATATGGAATTCGTCTAATTTTTTGTACAGAGCAATATGACGACAGTAAATCTCACTCTTACTTGGTTCAATAATCAGACCTTCTATATCCTTTGAAAGAAGCTCCTCCAGGCATTTTCCTTCTGCGCTGGAGGAATTTTTTGTATTCTTTAAGATAATACTGTATCCATTCTCTGTCATAACTTGATCAATTCCCTGAATAACAGACGGAAAAATATAATCTGACAGATATGTCGTCACAACAGCAATATTGCGAGATGTCTTTGTATGACGTCCCATCTCCGAACAAAATGTTCCTTTGCCGTGAACAGCATAAATATAGCCTTCATGCTCCAAAATTGCGAGTGCCTTTCTAACTGTATGACGGCTCACCTGATAAAAAGCAGCCAGTTCATTCTCCGACGGCATTTTATCACCTGCCTGGTAAGTACCATCTACTATTTTTTGTTTCAGTTCACTCATTAACTTCCAGTATTTAGATTCCTGGCTGTCTGGGTTTGCCATATTATTTTCTCCTTCAAACAATCACTTTTTTTCTAGCTTATCATTTGTCCTTTCTTTTTGCAACAAAAAAACACCAAAGACAAACTAAAACCTTACGATTTTGCCTGTCCTTGGCGCTTCTTTTATTCATTCTTATATCTTATTCTTTTTCCTTTTTAACTTGCGCTGTTTATTTTTCCAGCCAACGCTTTCTAATTGCAAATGCTGCTGCCTTTGGCTGACGCTGTCTTGTGAAGATTCCCTTCTTGTTGCCATCAATACGGCGAAGACCGAAGCTCGTCATGAAATCTGCAAATGCCCAAATATGCTCACCTGCTACGAAATCGCAGGAATCAATTGCACGATTATTTTCCTCTAGATAGGATACCTGATATTCCTCTGAGAAAATTACCTCTGGAAGCTTATGCATTCCGGCAATTGTATCTGCTCCGTACTCAGTAACAATTACTGGCTTATGATATTTTGCATGCCAATCTTCAAGATCCTTTTTCATCATTGGATAGATGGTTTCAATTTTGCCAGTCTGCAGATACCAAGCAAAATAACGGTTGATGCAGACAACATCAAACAGCTGAGAGATCTTGTCTTCCTGCACATCTACACACATAACGCCTGTAACTGGACGTGTATCATCAAGTGAGCGAATCTGCTTTACTACCTCTGTAAAATACGTCCGCGCACTCTCCTCACTTGAATGAGGCTCATTGGTCACACTCCACATTACAACACATGGATGATTCTTATCGCGCTGATACAGCTCTCTTAGAACGGTCTTATGATGCTCCAATGTCTTTTCATTGACGCGCTCCGGTGTAAAGACATCCGGTGCATTCGGAATAAACAGATTCATACCAACTGCCGGAACCTCATCTATAATCACAAAGCCCTGACGGTCTGCTAGCTGCATCATTTCCTCTGAATACGGATAGTGGGAGGTACGGAACGAATTGGCGCCAATCCATTTAAGAAGCTCGGCATCTCTTACATTCAACACCTGATCCAAGCCTTTTCCACGGATATCGCTGTCCTCATGCTTACCAAAGCCCTTGAAGTAGAAGCGCTTTCCATTGATCTTAAACTCTTTTTCAGTAACTTCAATTGTTCTCACACCAAATGGCAGTGTGTAATGATCTGTATTTTCAGCAGAATTTTCCCCATATGTAATATCAAACTGATACAGATATGCTGCACCTGGTTCCCACAGATGAGCATCGTTAATAATAATTTTTCCCTTTTGACCCTCACCGTGCGCAACTACTTCCCCTTGTTCGTCGCGAATCACAACATGTACTGGCTGCTCACTAGAAGCTCCAGCTGTTTCGATTTCATATGATACAATTCCGTCCGTACCCTCGATTGTTGTCTTTACAGTAACGTCTGATACATATGACAGAGGCGTTGTGTAGAGACGAACCGGGCGGTGAATACCAGAATAATTAAAGAAATCAAAGAAATAATCCTGCTCCCAGTGACCTTCTGGATACAGCCAATCCTTTACGAACTTGTACTCACCACTTGGAATACAGCTCCAATCAAGCAGATTGCTGACTGCAACAGTCAAACGATTCTTTCCCTCATGTACCTTGTCTGTAATATCTGCCTCAAATGGAAGGAATCCACCCTTATGACGTGCAATTTCCTCACCGTTTAAATAGACAACTGCATGCTGAGTAACACTGCCAAAACGAATTGCAATTCGCTGATCCTTTGTCCACGCACGAGGAATCACAGCATCGGTCTCATACCACACCCAACCGACATGATCGCGTAACTCTTTATCGGTTGTGATATCATTGTAGCTTGCTGGAACTGGCATATCGATAAAATTCGAAAGTGGCTTTTCATACCACTTTTCCTCAAAACCTTCTTCCATGCGATTTTCTTTTTTGAATCGCCAGATGCCGTCTAAGCTCTTTACCTGACGGATCTCATTATCAACTGGATATAGCATTTGTTTTTTCTCCTTTCTAAAACAGCTCCTTTCAGGCAATCACCCAAAAGGAGCATTTGTTCGTTAACCTTTTACTGCACCGATCATAACGCCCTTTACAAAGTATTTCTGAATAAATGGATAGATACAAAGTACAGGAACAGTTGTCAAAATAATGGTTGAATACTTAATTGCCTCTGCAAACTGATTGACCTGATCATTTTCTGCAGCTGCTGAATTCAAAACATTGGAGTTTGCAATCAAGATTGCTCTCATGATATTCTGAATCGGAAGCTTCTCATTATCCTTCAAATAAATAGATGCATTAAACCATGCATTCCAATGTCCAACACCATAGTAAAGAAGAAGTACAGCCAGAGTTGCCTTAATTAACGGAACAATGATACGGAATAGAATAATTACATCATTTGCACCATCGATATAGGCAGATTCCTTTAAAGATTCCGGAACTGACTCAATCGCTGTCTTACAGATAATGGAATTGTACACACTCAGCGCACCAGGAAGAATCAATGCCCATAAAGAATTGTACAGTCCCAAATCACGAATATTCAAATAAGCAGGAATCATACCGCCTGAGAAGAACATTGTAAACATAATCAAGCCCTGAAGAAGCGGTTTAAACATAACATCCTTTGATGCCATAAAGTATCCGGCAAACAATGTCATCAAAATATTGATCGGCAATGATACTGCCAGAATAATCAGCGTATTGGTATATCCAGAAAGAAGAAGTGGATGAGAAAATGCCAACTTATAAGCACCAAATGTCATTTCATGTGGCCACAGCAAAATACCCGGATGGGAAACGAGATAAGTATTCGATGTCAATGATGCACAGAGTACATACCAGATCGGATACAGAGTGATAATACACAGACAAATCAAAATCACACTATTGATAATGACAAATATCTTATCTCCCAAGGAGGTCTTCATTTTTTGTTTTTTTACTTTTGTTCTCATTTTTAAATTCCTCCTCTCATCAGAATAAGCCTGCATCGGTTGCCTTCTTACTGATCAGGTTGGTCAGCATCAAGAAGCAGACATTAATAATTGTATTAAACAATCCGATTGCAGTTGACTTCGAATACATCGGGTTTCCACTTCCACCAAATGACAGACGATAGGTATAGGTAGAGATAACATCGGCAGTTGCATAGGTTGCTGAGTTGTACAGAAGAAGAATCTTCTCGTAGCCGACATTCAAGATATTACCCATACGAAGGATAAACAGAATCATAATGGTCGGAACAAGACCTGGCAGTGTAATGTGAAGCATCTGCTGGAAACGGTTTGCACCATCTACACGGGCTGCCTCATACTGCTCCTGATCAATACTTGAAAGAGCTGCCAGATAGATAATGGAGTTCCAACCAATACCAGACCAGATATCGGATAATACATAGATGGTTCTAAAATATCTCGGATTTGCCAAGAAGTTTTGTCCTCTTCCTCCGAACATCTCCACGATCTGAGAGAACATACCATCCTGCATACAGAAGGTCTTTAACAGTCCACATAAAACAACCATAGAAATAAAATATGGCATATAGGTGATTGTCTGAACCGTTCTCTTAAATGCACTGTTTCTTACTTCATTAATCATAAGCGCCAGAATAATTGGTGCTGGGAAGCCGAACAAAATCGTAAGACCACTAATTAAAAATGTATTTTTCAGTAATCGTCCAAAGTACGGATCTGTAAAGAAATTCAAAAACCATTTATACCACGGATTGGACCAATTTGATCCCTCAATTCCTCTGGTAATCTTATAATCCTTAAATGCGATTACGAGTCCATACATCGGCTTATAACAGAAAAGTAACAGATAAATCAAAACCGGAAGCAACATAATATACTTCCATTTATTTTTATTCCAGTCTCTTTTTAGTCGTTTTGATAACGGTGGCTTTGGCCTTTTCACTACTGCATTTGCTTTCATAAGCGCCTCCTTTTCGGATTTGCAAAAGTCTAATTTTTCTCCTAATAGTACCGGCAGTGGAAAATTACTTTTTCCACTGCCGGAAAAGGCACTCTATTTCATTTCAAAATACACTTTTACTCATCCGACCTATTCTGTAATAAAATTAAGTCTTAGATTAACGCTCCAGATATCTGTCATATGCAGCCTGACGAATCTCAAGAACGCGAGACAGGTTGTAGGACTCCAGATCATTCTTATACTGCTCCCATACTGCATCATCATCAATATCCTGAGATCCAGTCAAGAAGGAAGCAAAGCTCTCAGAAACGAAAGTCGGAATATTCTGAGCGATCTCATCCAGCTCATCAGACTCTTCTACTGTGAAGCTTACACCAACTGGGAATCTCCAACCGCTGGTAACTTCTCTGTTCTTCTCTTCATCATCATAGATGTAATACCAAGCATCATTTGCATCAATTGCGCTCTGGCTGTTCTTCTGATACAAAAGGTTTGTAGCCTGAATACAGCAGCTGCCCCATGTCGCGCCATTGTACTTTGTCATAGGGTCAGTATCCTGATCATCCTTTACAAGGCTTGTGAACTGTGGAACACCGTCCTCATCATACTCCCATGATACACCCTCATCGCCATAGTTCCAGTAAAGCATACCCTCTTCTGTATATGCATAATTAAGCATCTCTAAGCAAAGCTTCATGGTATCTTCATCTGCTGTTGTTGTGATAACAGTGGTGTGCTTTCCGATTCCAGGACCACCAAAGATACTTGATAAGGAACCATCATCTGCTGTCGGATATGGAATACCAATCCATGTTCCCTCGTTGCCAGCTGCTTCCTCTTCCTTGTTCCATATATTCAACTGTCCCATAGAAGTGTAGCTGATTCCGCACTTGCCATTATGAATCTTATCCTTGATTGTTGTGTCATCCTCAGTCAGCATATCCTGATCGAGCAGACCCTCTTCCCACATCTTGTTTAACCAGCTGACATAATCACGCCACTCATCCTCAGCTGCACCTAAGCCTACCTTGCCATCCTTTACATAGTAGCCATAATTTGTATTTACAGTAACGCCTGCGTAAGCGCCAAATGCACCAGAAATTCCCATATCGTTGAAACGCACGCTGCAGGAGGTATCAAATGTTGCACCATACTTCTCATTGAATACACGAATTACGTTCTCGAACTCAGAGATAGTCTTCGGAACTTCAAGACCACACTCATCCAGCCAGTCCTTACGAACAACCGGGCCTTCGTAGCTGTCATTCCAACCACCGTCCTCACGGAAGAATCCAAATGTATAGTAACGACCCTCATCATCCTTCATAGCCTTATCATATACTGGGTTTGTCTGAAGGAATGCATAATAATCAGGTGCATACTCCTGAATATAATCGGTTAAATCCCAGATAATGCCATCATCAATATACTGAGATGCATTATCCATTACATAGCACTGCATGATATTTGGAAGACTTGACGGATCTGCCATCAACGTATTTGTGAATGTATTGGCATCAGAACCAGTTGTTGGGAAGCTCCAGTCAATCGTTACGCCCAGATGCTTTGCAAGACCGATATGGAATGGAGATTCGGATGCATCCTTAAATTTTTCGTGAGGCACAATACCTTCCTGTGCATACCAGGAAACGCTCTCAATATCTGTCTCAAGAGGATAAGTGATGCTGCTTGTCTTCTCTTCTGCTGCTGCAGGCATTGCAAACACGGACGCTGCCATTGCTGTTGTCGTCACGATACCGAACACCTTTTTCAAATTTCTTTTCATGTTTCTTCCTCCCTTTGCTTCGACAAGAATTGGCCTCTATCCGACAAAAATTTTTCGTTTTCTGGCAGAAAGCACCAGACAACATTTATCTTCCTCAGACATTACTATCTCGTGTTCAAAAATTTTCTCTGTTTTTTATATTTTTGAGCACTTTCTTGTCATATATTTTTTGTTTTTTATTGTTGCAATTGTTGCAGTTGTGTATGTTTCACAAACATACTTCGATTTTTCCAAAACGTTTTGTTTGATTCTATTATATCAGCTGTTTTAGATAAAACTTTGCTTTTTCAGTGCAAAATATGTGTTTTTGTGCTCTTAAAAAAACATTTTGGCTAAAAACAAAAGGCTCAAACAGTTTGTCTTTTGCAAACTTGTTTCAGCCTTGCCTCCAAATACAACTAACTGATCACTAACGGATCAAAGATTTAATTTCATCATATATACGTCTGAATCCTCTTTCTTACACTGTTTTGGTGAACATCCGAACGTCTTTGTAAAGCTCTTAATAAAGTGGGCATAATCGCGAAATCCACTCTCATAGCATGCCTCCGTCACAGAAGATCCACCCCATAGTAACTTCTGCGCATAAACCAATCTTTTGGTTATCACATAATTCCACAATCCATAACCGGTACTCTTCTTAAATGCATGGCTAAGATAAGAGCGGCTGACGTTTTGTGCATCGGCAATGTCCTGAACAGAAATGTCCTTTGTCAAATTTGCATTGATATATTCAAGCGTCCTTCCAACTAATCCAATCGTGACTTCCTGTTCTCCCTCGCCCTCTGCCTGGCGCATCTTTTGTGCAATCTGGATCATTAAAATTTGAAGCCACGCATCTCCCAAGATATCCGCACCAAATTCTTTTTTGTTCCAAAGGTTGGGCATCTGATGGTGATTGCTTAAAAACTGTTCCATTTCTTCTTTTGAAAAATGAAGAATATGCGCCTTATTTTTATGAAATACCCGTAATATATTCGTCTGTGCTGTCGACATATCCTTTAATGTACTGTCTGACACATGAATTACAATGCGATCATACAAAGATGTATCATACACATAAATCCGATGGAGTTCACGCGGATTGACAATCACGACATCGCCATATTCAAGCTTTTTCCGTTTTCCCTCAATCCAGAAGTCTACATTTCCACTGACAAACACAAGCACTTCATAGTAGGTAGAGTGGATATGTAATCCCCATCGCTGACTTTCTAAATTTTCACTGCGATTTCGACTGACTTCAAAATTGTGTTGAAAATCATCTACTTCATAGGTCTGACAGGTCTTCCTAGCTATATATGCATCCATAAAAAAACCCCTTTCCTCGAAAATTTGCACTTTGCCATTGCTATGGTCATTATACAAATTTTCAAAGAAAAAGGCAAATTAACTATAATATCTGCTCGTCTACCTCAATCGCCTCGATTCGGCAGGCACTTCCATTCTCCATCTTTGGCCACTCCTGAAGATAAATATGAGCGCCCTCATGCAGAGGATGAAGCACAGCTGTAATCTTTGTTGGAAAATCAAAGTATCCAAGACTAAGCAGTGCCTTCTGACCAGTATAGAAATAGTCATTTATCTTTCGACCGTCTACATACAATTCCATCGTATCGCATGCATAGTCGAAGATGAGAATACTGTCATATCCATCTGCGCGTTCTTTCCCTGTCAGTGGTTTTCCAGCATTTGCATACTGGACACTGATTTCATAGATCTTCTCATCGCCATTTAATGCCTGTGGCTTTCCACAGCTGTTGACAAGCTTTCCTGAAAGAGACTCTGATGTCTGTGCAGACTCGCTAAAGGTTACGGTTACACCTTGTGTATTTGAACCACTCTGAGTGAGGTCTCTTGTATAGATGGTAAGATCACCTTCTACTCCTGACTCTACAAATCCTTCTGGAATCACATTCTCTTCTAACTTTGGAAAGGTACGAATTTCCGTTTTTTCACCGCCAACCACGGTCAGTTTGCCATCTTCTTCCCAGACAAAGTTGTCGGAGAAGATCAGATATTCCTGTGTTGCTTGATTCTCACTGCTCTTTAACGAAACTCTTGCAGCCGATAATGCCTGCTTTCTTGTGAGCATCAATACCTTTGCCGGTGTTGTACCCCAAGTAAACTGAGGATCTTTATCGCCATAAAATACATAGACATTCTCACCGTCGACAGTCAGTTTACACAGAGGAGTTGCAAGCGCACTTACAAGAAGATGCTCGCCAAGCTTCATATTATACGGATAAAATGCATACTCACCAGACTCGATATCGGTTGCAGGGAAAACAACAGGTGCTCCAGCAGTCTTTCCTTCTAACACAACACCCTTATGATCATCCATTGTCAATCGTCTCTGATAGTTATTAACAAATACATAGCCATGTGTATCATCATGACGAACTGACACGCGAAGTGTATGTGTATCTCCCGGCTTAACAAAGTCTGGATCAATATCAGCTGGCAGAACAGCTAAATCAGCGCCAAAATCCTGCAAAAAGTATGCAAGCAGACGAATTTCACGGTAATTGTCAGAGATCGTTCCGTACTGGCGAATCGGTGCATTAAAATCGTAGTTAATCTCTGGAAGATCATTTGAATATCCTGTCGCACGGCTCTCCTGAAGTGTGGAAAGCTTGCTATCTGGATTGCTGCCACCATGATACATGTAGTATCCTAGCAGTCCAACACCGCTTCCAAGCTTTGTAAGCGACATCGCACCCACATCATTTCCAGAAACAATAGGACGTCTATGCTTTGTCACCTGTAAGCCGCCACCAAGCTCTGCTGTAAGATACGGAAAATCATCCTGATTGAATGTAACTGTATCGTCCACATGATGATCACTTGCAATAAGTGCATCGTTTCTGATATGACTAAATACATAATTTGTGTTTGGCTCAATCTCGGTAATGCGCTGATCCCAAGGTGCTTCGCAGTAGCCGCCCATTACCGGAAGAAGTCCTCCAGTCGCAGCACCGCCCCAGCCTGTTGCCGTGCAAAGCGGCAGATCAAAGCCGATCTCTCGTGCCATTGCTGTAAGTGTGCGCATATGCTGCTCACCCTTTTCTCCATTGTATCCGCCAACATGACCATACTCATTTTCAATCTGCATGCCAATCACAGGGCCGCCATCCTGATACAAAAAACCTTTTGCCTGCTCATAAACCTTCTCCCAAAGGCGTCTCACATATGCAAGATATGCAGGATCATTGCTTCTTAAATCAATTTCATCCTGCTTTTTTTGCAGCCAATCCGGGAAACCTCCGTTTCTTGCCTCACCATGTACCCACGGACCAAGTCGAAGAAATACAGAGATTCCCACCTTCTTTGCTGCCTCCAAAAAATCATGAAGATTTCTGTTTCCTGTAAAATCAAATTTTCCTTCCTCTTCTTCATGATGAATCCAGATGATATAGACGGATGCAATTGACAGACCACCCGCCTTCATCTTGCGAAGAGATTCCTCCCATAAATCTGCACGGTAGCGGCTAAAATGAATCTCGCCCATAACCGGAAACCACGGCTTTTCATCCTTCGTCAGATATTTATTTGTAAAACCATAAGTTGTGTCCATGTTATCCGCCTTTCTTTTATAGGTTCTTCATTATTGCTTTGACTATACTACCATATTAGAAAAAAAGCATTACGTTTACTTGCTTTTCTCTTTCAAAATATTGCGGTCTTTCATTTTTGACTAATTGTCACACTAGCTTTTCCAATAGCTGCATCAATACCTGATGCCTGTACTGTCAGTGTCAGTTCTCCTTTACTTTGTCCTGCACGAATTACTGCATAAGCCATTCCATTAAATGCATGACGGCCCTTGGTTTCTTTCCACTGCTCATGACACGCTGGATCACCATTATCAATTCCGATGATCTCTGCATCACCCTCCAGTGTAAAATCTAGCTCTGGGCATGCATCAAAAACAAGACGGCCCTCACTATCCACAATGCGAACCTCAACCTGCACAACACTTCTTCCATCGGCATTTACACTTGTCTTATCAACTGTCAGCTTAATTGCAGCTGCCTCACCTGTTGTCTCCACATTATAGCAGCATACTTCTTTTCCATCGTGATATCCGACTACCTCGATTTTTCCAGGCTCATATGGAACATCCCAGCTCAAGAACAGATCATCTGTATTGGCTGGTCTTCTATATCTGTCAAAATGACCATAGCGCTCAGTCATTCCGTAGCATGGAAATCCCTTTGACTTCATACCAAAAGAACGGCCATTTACAAAAAGCTCTGCATCCTCACAGTTCGTATAGCAAATGACCGGGAGCACTGTTCCCTTTTCCAGCTTTAAATTCCAATGCGGGCACAGATATGCAAATTTTTCCTTCTGGTTCCACACACTTCTATAAAAATAAAATGCATCTTTTTCAAAACCACAAGTATCCAGACAGCCGCAGCCTGCTGAACGCTGAGGCCAGTTTGCTTCACCCAGATAATCAATGCCTGTCCACATATAATCGCCGGCAACAAAATCATGAACCATCGTATAGCGAAGCAGCTTGCCTACAGTCACTGCCGCTGTATAATATGGCTTGTTCCAAAAAGATCCCGGATCCACCTCAAAGTTGTAGTCACTTCGAATATAGCCAGCCGATGGATTTTCTGTTCCGATCACGCAGCGATCCAAATGCTCCTCGCGGTCTGCATCATACAAAAGCTCTGCGCGCTCTCTCCATCTGCCTACATAATTGTAGCCGACTACATCAATTTTATCCATAAATGCATCGCGAGCCGAATATGGTTCTGCCGCAATCTGGTCATGGGCAAGAGTCACCTTTCTGGTCGGATCAATAGTATGGCAGTAGCCGCTCAATTCGACTGCAAGCTCCTCTCCGCCCACTACAACTTCCTCTGGGATCTCATTTCCGATGCTCCAAAGCACGATGCCCGGATGATTACGGTCACGATACAGCATTGTCTTTAAATCCCATTCATGACACGCATCAAAATACATAGAATATCCATGACTTTCATGAGTATTTGAGCCAATTTCCTTTGCCTTCATCAATCTCCACTCATCGAATGCTTCGTCCATAACATAAAATCCAAGCTCATCACAAAGATCAAGAAGTGCTTCATCCGGCGGATTATGTGAACAGCGCACAGAATTAACACCCATATCCTTTAGCTTTTCGAGGCGGCGTCTCCAAATTTCTGGCGGCACTGCAGCACCGACACATCCTCCATCATGATGCAGACAAACACCGTTTAGCTTTACATGCTTTCCATTGATTAAAAATCCCTTCTTTGCATCAAATTCGATATTGCGAAATCCCACTTTATCAGTGCGCTCATCAATTACAGTGTCATTTTTCTTTAAAATGGTTGTCAGCTCATATAAATACGGTGTTTCGTGATCCCAAAGCACTGGATTTTCGATTTTAATAGAAAGTGACGTTGTCAATTGGCAAAGCGTCTTCGGCACATCTGCGTCCATTCCTGATAAAATAGCCGCATCCAAATCAGCTTCTGTCCAATCATTTTTCAATGTGATATCTTTTTTTGCAGCCTCTTCTCCATCCTGATCTTTTAACATAAATGTCAGACTTAATGAATCATCATCTTTCATACATTCTGATGTGTGAAGCGTTGTGCTGATATTAAGATTTCCTTCATCTGTTGTCAAATACATTCCATAGCGAGCAATGTGGATTGGATGACGCTTTTCCAACCACACATCTCTTGTAATGCCAGAACCAGAATACCAGCGTGATCCCGGCTGCATAGAGTTATCCACGCGAACAAGAATCTCATTTTCTCCTTCATGCACAAGCGCAGTGATATCCACCTCAAATGGAGTATAACCATAGATGTGACCACCTGCATAGGTGCCGTTTACAAAGACGCTGCTCTTCATGTAAACGCCCTCAAAATACAAAATAATCTGTCTGTTTTTAATATCAACCTCTGAAATGGTGATTGTTCTCTTATACCAGCCTATTCCAGCCTTCGCATAACCGCCAGATCCACATGTATCTGATTCTGGATCAAACGGATAGTCTGTACTCCAGTCATGCGGCAGCGTTACAGCGCGAAATCCCTCAGATGGTGCTGTTTCCTCTTTTTCATTTCTCTCATCCAGGCAGAATGTCCACCCAGTATGTAATCTATATTTTTCCATATTTCTAATCATGCCCTTTCTTAATTTTATAATGATTCACATTCCTGCTCCATATCAATCCGATCAGTTGATTTACGAACCAGAAGTTCATAATCGACATAACTTTTTTTCTGATATTCTTTTCCTGTCAATGCATTAAGCAGCTGATTGCAAACCATTCGCCCTACTCTTCTTGTCTGGACATTCACTGTCGTAACCGCTGGCGAGAAGCAGCTTAGATTTGAACTATTATAAAGGGATGCGATTCCAATGTCTCTTGGAATTCTATAGCCCTCTGCTAAAAATGCTGAGAGCAGACTTGTGCAGATAATATCATCTCCGCAGACTACACAGTCAATTCGTTTTGCCATCAGCTCACGCACGAGATTTTGAATAATTCCATACTTTGTAATTCCAAACTCCAGCGGACTCCACTCATACGGAATTCCTTTTTGATAAAGCGCTCTGCAAAATCCATCGTAACGATTTCTGTTTACAGCATACTCCATATAATCAAGCACGATTGCAAAGCGACGATATCCTCTTGAAATCAGATACGTAGTCAGATCTTCTGACGCACGCTCATTATCTACATCGACCTGAATTACAAAATCATTATCCACACTTCCTGTCACTGCTACAGGAAACTGCATTGCAGCCAGATTTTGAATCGTCCGATCATGCTCCATAGTTCTTGTCAGAATTACTCCATCAATCTTATTTTTACGAATCAGTCTATCTACACCAGAATAATCATTTCCTGTTACATCTGTAATCATAATATCATAGTCACGTGCAGATGCTTCCTCACAAATTCCAATCAAACATTCATGAAAATACTCTCCCCCTGTGCGATATGCATCTGTCGGCATAACAACTGCTATATTTCCCGTTTTTTCCGGTACTTTCTTCTTTTTTCGCTCTTCGCTTCCTGCAAGCGCAAGCACGCGCTCCCTTGTTTCCTTCCCAATTCTTCCTTTTCCCGACAGCGCTCTGGATACGGTACTTTTCGATACACCCAGCTGCTCTGCCATTTGCTCTATTGTCATTTCTCTCCTCCCGCTGTCTTATTGTAAAAACTGGTAACTAATAAATCATTCAAAAAAACTGGAGCCGGCCATTTGGCCGACTCCTTTCTAGTCTAACGATTCTTATCTCGTCTCAAGCCATGTATTATACTGAGATGTAAACTCATCCATTACATTCTGAAGACCTGCATCATAGCACTTCTGATTCATCTCATCGATGGTTGCATCTACATCATCTACAAGACCAAGCTCAAGCATTGGAACATAGTCATTCAATACAGAGATAACAGCATCCTCATATGGCTTAATGTTCGCATCATCAAATACGAAGGTAATTGTCGGGTTGGATACAACACGCTCTTTCCATGCATCAGTGATTGCTAACTCACGCTCTGGAGTACCAGCCTCTGTCAAATCACCATTCTTAACTGCCCATGCTGCTGATATACAGTTCGGAGCATAATCTCCAGTCTTATCTAACTTGGTGTAATTGCCAGCATCATCGATGCTATAGTGAACACCCTCAACACCTAAGATGATCAGACGATTTAATGTGGTATCAAACTTTAACAGATCAAGAACCATTGCAGCACGCTCCGGATTTTCGGATCCTGCTGTGATTGCCATATCGTTATTAGAGTAAGCTTCTGCATTTACAAGATTGTCAGTCGTCAGATCATATGCCATACACTCAACGCCCTCGGACTTTTCAGCCTGCTTCATATAAGTAAATACAGATGCATTCCATGCAATAGAAGCGCCCTGTAAAGCACCAAATGCGTCATCATCTGTTACAGTATTTGTAAGTGCGCTGCGGCTCCAGCAGCCAGCATCTGCCATTTCCTTCATGTCATGTGCGTACTCCTTAAATGGCTCATACTCATAGACAAACTTGATATCATCTGCGCTTGGCAGCTCGCCTTCTTTGTACTCATAAATGAAATCCATGTAGTTGGAATCAAGTGCAAGCATTGTGTTAGTCTGCTGACGGTATACATCCCACAGCTCGTTGTTATCACCAGATGCTGCCAATGCATAAATACCACTCTCCGGTGTCTCCTTCTCGGCAATTGTCAGCATGTACTGCTTGTAATCATCCCAGTTCTTTAACTCGGTCATATCATACTTTTCCATCAGGTCCTGACGTACTGCAACGATCTTTCCCTGTGGCTGTGCAACATTAGAAGGTACAGCGATTGTTTTTCCTGCCAGTGTTGTCTCATCCCAGCTTTCCTTTGCCTGATACTTTGCAGCAAGCGGCATATAAGTATTGATGAAGTCCTCGCTCAGATCATAGAAAGAACCCTTAGCAGCCTCTGTATACATGTAACACCACGGAGCAGTAAAGATTAAGTCAACCTGCTCACCACCTGCTAAAACAAGTGTGTACATAGTTTTATAATCAGACCAGCTCATGAAAGTAACGTCCAACTGTGTGTTGAATGGCTCCAGATACTCATTGATCTTTTCCTCTACCATATCCCAGTCATTCGGTGTATCACCAATCAGATACATATTTACGGTATATGAATCGCTTAAGTCGGTATCTGCGTACATCTCTGGTGTTGCGGTGATAGTGCCTTCTCCCACCTTATCTGGAAGATTGGAAAGATCTGCTGCAAATGCCGGTGCACTGCCAAGCATTCCTGTAAGCATAGCTGCTGCCATTGTGAGTGATACTGCGTTTCGTTTCATAATAAGTTCCTCCTTGTTTGTTATGTTTTCTATTTGAGTTTTTTGAGTTTTGTTTATGTTTTTTATTTATCAGCCCTTTACTGCACCGATTGTAAGACCCTTTACAAAATAGCGCTGTACAAATGGATACAATAAAACAATTGGTCCCGTTGCAACAACAGTCATAGCCATCTTCATACTCTCAAGTGGCACTGTATCAAGCGCGATACCCGATTTCTCCGCGACAAGTCGCATCGCCTCGGCATTTCCAAGCATTCTCTGCAGATAATACTGAAGTGTAAACATGTTATCTTTTGTGATATACAGCATACAGTTATACCAGTCATTCCAGTATGCCAGTGCTGAGAACAAGCTAAGTGTTGCAATTAGTGGTTTACTAAGCGGCAGGATAAGCTTTATAAAGATTACGATATCATTTGCGCCGTCAATCTTTGCCGATTCTGTAATTGCTGCTGGTATTCCGCTCATAAAGGTTTTTGCAATAATCATGTTCCATACAGAGAACATAAGTGGAAGAATCAATGCCCAGATGGAGTTTTTCATGTGCAGGTAGCGCACACAAAGAATATACCACGGAACAAGACCACCGTTGAACAGTGTTGTGAAGAAAAAGAAGAATGAAAACTTGTTTCTCCACGGGAAGTCTCTTCTTGAAAGAACGTATCCTGTCATGGATGCCAGCAAAACAGCAAGTAATGTTCCAAAGAATGTTACTCCAATCGTTACACCATATGCCATCAGGATACTTGTTGGATTTTTCAGTGACAGCCGGTAACTCTCAATACTGAAATCAGTTGGAATTAACGGATAACCATTTCGAATAAGTGATGCCTCATCGGTAAAGGATGCCACAATAATCAGATAAAACGGAATCACACAGATCAGGGCAAACACACCAATCAATATATAGCCGACCGCACGAATTGCGATATCATCTTTTCCACGAACTCGTCTTCCGCCTGTGAGTTCTTCATCAAAATTCTTAGCCATTATGCTTCCTCCCCTCTTAATACAGTGCGTAATCAGGATCTGCCTTCTTTACAAGCGCATTGCAGACCATAATGGTAACAAAACAGAGAACTGACTGATACAAACCAGCTGCTGCTGATACACCGATATCGCTGTTTGTAATCAAAAGACGGAATACATATGTATCAATTACATCAGTCATCGGCTGAAGAAGTGCATTTGATTTTACTGTCTGATAAAACAGTCCGAAATCTCCTCTAAAGATATTTCCGATTGCCAACAGCACCAAAATTACCATGGTTGGCTTCAGACAAGGAATGGTGATATAACGGATCTTCTTCCATGCACTCGCACCATCGATGGATGCAGCCTCAAACATTTCCTGATCGAGTCCTGTGATCGCTGCCAGATAAACAACGGAGCCATATCCTGTCTGTTTCCAAATCTTTAAGAAGATCAGTACAAACGGCCATGCATGTGGAGTATTGTACAAATCAAACGGAGTTCCTCCAAATGCCTTGATTACGTGATTCACGATACCACGCTCATAGTTGAAGAAGTTGTACATAATCGCACCAGCTACAACCCAACTGATGAAATATGGGAGAAACATGAAGGACTGCGCAATCTTCTTGAAATACTTACTCGTAAGCTCATTGATCAAAATTGCACTTCCCATCTCAAATACAACACCAAGTAAAATAAAGGCAATGTTGTATAAAAGCGTATTCCTCGTTACCATGCCCAACTTTCCAGCAATCATCAGTGATTTAAAATTCTGAAGTCCGATCCATGGAGAATTATAAATTCCTCCCTTATACTGATACTGCTTAAATGCAAGAATGACTCCTGTCATTGGTATGTAGGAAAATACAATTACATAACATACAGCTGGTGCCAGCATCAAAAGAAGCATCCAATGCTTTTTGATTACCTTAAAGAAAGGTTCACTTTTTACAGCTGGCTGACTCGTTTTCTTTTCTTTTCCCATCGCTTCCTCCATTCTGCCGCTTCTGCGGCTTTTTTTGCGCATTTTACTGCATTTTTTGTTCTAGTTTTTTGTGTCGTTTTTGTCTTTGTTGTTTTTGACTATGTATTCATTATATTCTCATTTGCTTTTATTGTCTATTTGCACAATAAACAGCGTTTTTATTTTTGCTTTATTTAATTTTTATAATTTATGGCGGTTTTTTTTGCGCAACTTTTGTATTTTCTTTGCGCAACAAGTAAATATTCACTATCAATGTGTTTACTCAAAATACACTTTGCCACAAAATGCATTATTTTTTTGTTTATATTCTTTCCATTTTGGTGTATAATAAACCACATCATTATTACAGCATGAATCAATATGACAAAATACACATTGATTCAGGAGAGGAGCTTTTTACAAATGCAGCGTTCTAAAAGGACACAAACTCTTTCTGTCATAATCCCCGCTGTCTCACTTTTTCTTTTACTGTTTCTCTTTTTGCTCAGCGGTCTAATCTCTCTTTGGCAGCAGCTTAATTCTGTCAGTCCCATTCTTGCCTGGCTGTACGGGCTAATTGTTCTTGCCTGTTTGGGTGCAGGTATTATATGGCCTATTGTAAGTGTTTGGAGGCGCCCCATCTTTTCTATGTACATGCTTCGCTACCGTGATGGACGTGCCCGCTTTTACTGGTGCCGCAAGCTTACCGATAACTTAAAGAAAAACACCGAACTTACAAATGAAGAAACTGCGCCGCTTGAGGATTTCTTAAAACAAGGCAATCAGGCCGATGATCTTTTGATTGACTTTTTTACAGAAAAGTTCTCTCCTGTCATAGACAGCGAGATAAAAAGTGCCGCAAAGACAGCTTTTGTTACAACAGCAATCTCTCAGACAGCTTTTTACGATATGTTTTCTATGCTTTCTGTCAATCTCCACCTGATTCGCACCATAGTAGAATCCTGCGGCTATCGCCCAAGCGGTGCATCACTCCTTGGACTCTATGTGCGCATCTTAAAGGCAACATTTTTAGCAGGCGGTCTTGAGGAGATGGATCTTGAAGAATTGCTTCCACTTGTGACTGGAAACGCTGCTATGAAGCTTCCCGGCCTTGTCTTTGCCTCTGCCGCACAAGGTACCGTCAATGCATTTATGACAATCCGTGTTGGTATTTTAACAAAAAAATATCTTTTCAGTGCTGATGGACCAATTGAAATGCCGCAGGCACGAAAAGACTCCTATAAGGAAGCAATTGATTTTCTAAAAAAATGTGAATTACATAAAGATGTGATTGCAATTGCTAAAAAAACAGTGCAAGGCGCAAAAGAAGCCGCTGCTGCATCTGTAAAAAAAGTATTTAAAAGTACAAAAATCTCACCGCTTACCTAAAGCGGTGGGATTTTTGTGTTTTTGGCAAGTCAGAAGATCAAAAATCCTTTTGTATCGTATTTCTGACCTTTTGACTCTGCTATCATAATGTTACTTTTCTGCAAATCTCAAGGATTCCCTTGATATAAATCACAAGTGCCATCTCAACACGTTTTAACGAGATGGCCTCATCTGGCTGATGATAATCTCCATGTCCTTTTTGGAAAAGTCCCTCTGGAGCTGGCGGCAGCGGCATACCTGTTCCGCATGCAAAGGCTCTTGGAAGCTTTCTTGCATAAGTTCCGCCACTCATAACAAATGGCTTCTCATGATTTTTTGTCAAGCGATTGTAGGTGTCCGTCATAATAGTCACTGCTGGATGCTTCGGATCAAACAATGTTGGCTTTGTATTTCTTGTTACACTAAGCGAAAATCCATTTTCATTTGCTTTCTTTTCTGCTATCACTGCAAGATCTTCTTTACAGCCTGCCGGATACTTTGACAAAAAGCCAAATACCAAGTGACCATCCCTAATCCATCCCTGTGTCACAGTCAATATAGTCGGTCCTGAAATTTCATCCTCAAAAAATGCACCAAGCTGTGTTCCATTACCATCTTTATTAATCGAAGTAATCCATGACAACACTTTGCAGTCATTCTCTGAGGCGAGTTCATATCGACAAATCGCTTCACAAAGAATCGTCAATGCATTGCTTCCGGATTTTGGCGATGCACCGTGAGCTGTTATGCCGCAAGCTGTAAGTTTCCAAGCACACTTTCCATTTTCTGTCTGCATTTGTTCCACCGTTACTGATGATTTCCTTGATGATATAAGCTCTTTAATACGCGGTGCATCCCTGACAACAGCCTCCGCAATATTAGGAACAGAATACAAACCACAGTCACATGACAAAGAAATCAGCCTTTCACTAACGCTGTCATTTGCCGTAAGCTCACCATTGAAACTTCCGCGTTCTCCACAGCATACTGGAAAACCGCTGTCTGGTACAAGAGACAGCTCTGGACACTGATAATGAGCCACAAAATGATCAATATCAAACATGCCAACCTCTTCGCTCGTACCCATATATGCATCAAGGCTATACGGAAGCTTGATTTTGTGTTCCTTCATATATAAAAGAACATATAGCGCCATTACCGCTGAACTTTTATTATCCTGACAACCTCTGGCAATCATATATCCCTGCTCCACAACAGGCTCAAACGGGTCATGCTCCCAGTAGCCTCCTACTGGGACAACATCAAGATGGCTCCAGATTCCAATAGACTTTTCTCCATCTCCATATCGGATTCTACCGACACAAGAGTCAAAATTTTTTGTGTCCAGTCCATACTCCTTGCCAATCTGCAGCATCTCATCTAATACTCTGACACATTCTGGACCATATGGCGGCTTTTTGTCTTCTGTCACGACCGCCACACTTGGGATGCGGCAAATTCTAGTCAGATCCTTAACTAGCTGCGGCATTTTATCAGAAACCCACAATGCAATCTCCTTGTCCTCATCTGTCATCTGTTCTCTTTGCAACTCTCCCAAACTCATCCAATCACCTTCCCGAACGAATACTCTTATCAGTCAAAAGTCCCATAAACTCATCAGCAGCCTCTCTTACCCAGCTAAAACGCTCATGGTCAATATCACTAGGTACTGTACAGTCGCCTCCAAGAATTACTCCAACTGTTCCTGTTTCCTCAAGCAAACGTTTTGTTTCATCCTTTACGGCCTGCTTGCTTCCACTATAAAGAACGCCCATCTTGCGGTTGTCAAATCCTCCTAACACACAACGTCCACCAAAATAATTCTTGCCATCTTTCAAGCTCAAATCTTCAACATAAACTGCCCAATTGACAGTTCTTGCTGGATAGTCTTTCCATACTTCAATTCGATTTTTATCTCCTGCCCAGCCACAGCAATGTAAAATGTTGTTGTCACTTAATGTATTAGCATACTCTAAAACAGCTAACTCAGCCGGCGTTACGATTTTCTTGTACTCCTCTGCCGTAAAACGAAACTCCTCTGCATTTTGAACACAATAATAAATACCAGTGCATCCTGCTTCTTCAATCACACCTTTAATCAGAGATCGAATATCTTCTCCAATTACCTCAAATGCATGACATACTGCTTCTGGATTTGCCTTTAAATGGCTCATAAGAAGCTCCTCGCTTGTACCAAAGCGCATCAAAGACATTGGACAAAATACATTATAAAATACGCAGCACTCATCCTTTACCGCTTCAACTACACCTTTTACGCGAGCAATCTGCTTACGGATATATGGATGATCTGCTCCCATCGGTTTTAAGTTAAACCAGTCTTCTGGGTTCTTAATCTGAGCAATTCCCGGATTTGGATAATTAAAATATCCATCGCACATAACTTTAATCAGATCAAAATCTGCCTCACGGTACAATCTCAAATGCTCATCAATCGTCTCCTGTCCAAAATCATCGTCTGGTGAAAAATGATACCAAAATGCGATTGGAACACGATCCACCGGTTCATTGTGAAATGCATGAAGTACACGTTCTTTCTTTGTCATTATTCTTCCCTTTCTGGCCTTTTTGCCCCTTAACTTTTTTGTTTGAAACAATTATAACAAAGCACTTCTTCCATTTCCATCCATTTTCCGTTTGTTTCTGTGCAAAATCGCTTATTATTCTTGCTTTTGCCAGTTTATTTTGTTCAAAAGGGCAGTGTTTCTGATGTAAAAATGGAATAGACCCCCAGACTGATTGGCAAAATGCCTTCCTTAATCAAGCGTATAAAAAGCCCACATAACCGATTCATTCTACCGGCTATGTAGGCTTCTCTTTTCTTTATGCTATTGTGTCCTTTTTTCTTTGGTGCAGTCAGTTCAAAGCTCAAATCCAATAACTTCTTGTCGTGTCATTCATCCCATAAATCCTATGTCATTTACTTCTTATCTGTTAGTATCCATTTTCCTTTTCGATTAGACCCCTCACGGATGATCTTGCCTTCCTGCTGCATTTTTGCCATAGTACGTTTCACCGTTGCCGCTGAAACAGCAAGTATTTCTCCAAGTGATTTATAGGTAAGCTCAGGAGATTTACGAATCACTTCTTCTAATCGAGTTTCGAGGTCAACTTTGGGGTCAACGAGGTCATGATTGAGGTCATTGAGGTCACGATTGAGATCATTGACCACATTCTGACCTCGATAAAGATTGATTCGGAACGCAACTTCCATGTCGATAAATTCCGGCTCACGCAAACCATATTCCTTCATCGCTTGCATAAGTTTCGGAATACCACTGCCCCAGGCTTCAACAAGATTCATATATGCAAAAGCATTGGCGAGCGACCGATTCCTGATTTTTGAAAATCCCTCTTTCATCAGATCAATCGTAACACCAGGAAGCAGACCACCCGGAGATGTAATTTCCAGTCGATCATCATAAATTGCCACCTGAATGTTTGAAGCCTGAATGTAACTGCAATTCATAATCGCATTTACTATCAACTCACGGATACTATCCGGTGGTAGTTCATAAATATCCTGACGATACACACCTTCCAACCGGCAGCCCATACGGATGTTTCGCAGAACAAATTTTACCGCTTCGTCTACTTGTTCCCAAAGTGGTCCTTCGTAATTCCGGCGATCCAAAAATACTGCACGGGTTGTTCCTTTGAACACACCACATTGTATCATGGAACGTAAGCCGCCTTGCCCTGTCAGATAAACATACGCATTGGTTGGATAGACATTTCCATCTTCACTTCTTTTCAAAATGCCCCAACTGATCAAAACATTTTTTGTCACATCTTTTACGGCTGCTCTCTGAAGATCAGACTTGCTGTTTGCAATAGCAACCTTCTTCATTTGCCTACAAAGCGTATCTATATCTTCATCTGTCACCTTCAAGTCTCTGCGAATCACAGAATCAAAAGCGTGTCCCTCGCATTCATAGTACAATTCTCTAGACATCTCACGATCAGCTGGACGAGTAGTGCCAGACACACGAATATACACACCATTTTCCAAACCATCCGCTTTAATATAATATGGTTTCTGTCGTCCAGCTCTAATTTCGGCAACAATTACTGTTTTTCCATTTATGTTCTGCAAATACACATCTGGGATAATTGTTGGCTCACAGCTATCTGAAATCGCATTGGTAATTGCGTCGATTTCCAGAAAAACAACATCTTCCGAAATTCCAACTACTTCTCTGGTTTTATCATCAATGCCAAATACAATCCGCCCGCCTTTGCCATTTGCAAAAGCAACAACAGTTTTCATGTATTTGATACTCTTATCCGGGCGTTGCACCTTGAACTCTACGTTCTTGGATTCCCCTGCAAGAATTTCCTCTATGGTCATATTGCCACCTCCCATATTTAGTTTGCCCGTATCTCTCTAAAGTAACACATAGGCATTATCCTTATAATATTTTACCACAGGCTATCCCCTTTGAACAGAGAACCGTTATATTCAAAAAGAGAACAACCTGTGAAATTTTAACTATTCAACAGGGTTCATACAAAATCTTACAAAAGATCATTAAGCAAATTCATACACTTAATCTTTTGCTGGAGATTCACACTTCCATAAAAAAAGAAGCCACGATCTGTTTCTCCGAGTAATGGGGGTTCAGACCGTGGCTTTCAAATTGTGCAGACGGCGTCTGCACAATTTTTTCATTCGCCGTAGCAGCTATCAGCGAGTATGATTTTGTGCTTGCTGTTCCTGTTCTTTCTGTCTTTTTTCTTCTTCATTTTTCCAGTCAATTCCAAAAATATGCTGAACTGTCTGCTTTGCAATCAGGTATTCCTGCATTTCTTTTAATTCCCGATCATCTCACACAGCAAAGCTTATCATCCTCTGCATACAGCCTACACCCCTGCACAGCAGTCAATGCACGAAGTCCTACATCCGCACAGTCTTCCGGATACTGTCCAGTAAAATAATAAATCTCTGCTTCACCATTTTCTACTAGAATATCGGCATGATGACCATTTGTCTGATCAGATGGATCCTTGCCTGGCCCTACAAGAAGATTACCTGGGCAACGTTTCCAATTAGTAAAATCATCTGATACATACGCTGAAAGACCCTTCCAGCAATCACATATCATCCATTTCTTTCCACCAAGCTCAAATACATTCGGTCCTTCCTGTGAACAGTCAGAAATTTCCTCTCCAACTACCTCCCATTGATACAGGTCAGTGCTCTGTGCTGCATAAATATGGCTGTCATGGTTTTCATCTTTATACCACATCTTGTAAACACCCGGACAAACCTCATACACACATGCATCAATCACGCGCTCAGATGACAGCTGCAATGTTGACTGATAAGTCCAGTCCCAAAGATTTTCAGATGTATAGTGGAGAATGTGTCTTGGATACTCCCATGTTGTTGGGATTCCTGTAATATAGGATACATACATATGATATGTTCCATTTGCCTCAAAAATCTCTGGTGCCCAAAAGGTATTATGACCATGCTCAATATCAAGATTTTCTAATGTACCGCGATAAAGCCAGCCTTTTTTATCTGTTGACGTTGCCACTCCAATCTTACTTCCATGGATTGATGAAAATCCAACCTGCACCGATGTAGAACGCCTCTGGGTATAAAACATATAGTAGCACGCTTCCTTTTTGTTCCAAATCACCGTTGGGTCTGATGCTCCATCAAAAATAGGATCGCGAAACAACGGTGCTGGAAACCCCTTTTCCATTTTTGTTTCCATATTCTTTTCCTTTCTTTTGCAAAAGTTTTAACCCTTTACGGAACCAACCATAAGTCCTTTTTCAAAGAATTTCTGTGCAAACGGATACATAACAATAAGCGGAATAGATGATAATACCATACATGCCAATTCAATTGTTTTATAATTGCTTGCCTGCTCCGACATTGTACTTAAAACAGAAGAAGCCGCAGTTCCCATTTTGCTCATATTCTCTGCAGTCTGACTAGACTTAATTACGGTCAGCATATAGTAGGATAATGTCTGAAGATCTGTTGATCTTGTGTAATACAAGGTCTGTGTGTAATCATTCCATGTTCCAACAGCAGTAAAAATTGCAAGTGCTGAGAGTACTGGCTTTGACAGAGGCATAAAGATCTTAAAGAAAATTGAATACTCGCTTGCACCATCTAGCTTTGCAGATTCTACAAGTGACACTGGAATTTCTCTGAAGTTTGCATTGTAGATGATTACATTATAAAATCCGCCAAATAAGCTTGGGATGATGTAAACCCAGAAGGTGTTATAAATCTTCATTCCTGTAAACAACAGGAAGTAGGAAATAACACCACCATTTAAATACATGCTGATAAATCCAATTGTGGCATAAAACTTCTTACCGCACAAATAGTTTCTGGAGAATCCATAAGCAAACATAGATGTTATCACTGTCTGTCCTGCTGTTACAATAATTGTTCTTGCCAGTGTTACCAAAAAAGCTTTTACAATCTCATTATTCTTTAACACTGCCTGCCAGCTGGCTGTCGAAAATTCATCTGGAATCAACATTGCATAACCATGCTTTGCAATAGCACTTGCACTGTTAAGTGAATTAATCAGAGAGAACCATACTGGATATAAAGTTATAATTGTAATAAGAATCATAAAGATTCCAAGAATCAAATTGAATGTTTTTGATTTGTTGCTTTTTACTTTCATGCCGAAAACCCAATCCTTTCATCAGAATAAACCATATCCATCTGACAGCTTGCTTACAATTCCATTTGCAAGTAACAACAATGCCAGAGAGAAGAAGGATTTTGTAATGTTAACTGCTGCTGCCATTCCAAACTGAAGCTGCTGAATACCAATCTTATAAATATAAGTATCAATTACCTCACTTCGCTCCAGGTTAAAGGAATTTTGAAGTACATAAATCTGATCAAAGTTGTTATTTAAAATACCGGCAACTGCAAATATTACCATAATCATCACAGTTCCCTTAATACATGGAATTGTGATGCTGATCATTCTGCGGAAACGTCCTGCACCATCAATTTCTGCTGCCTCGTACAATTCCTGATCTACACCAGCAATAGCTGCCGTATACAAAATTGTACTCCATCCAAGCTCCTTAATTAAGTTGGATATAATCGCAATTGCCCAGAATTTTTTCGGCTGTGCCATAAAAACAACTGGATTTTTAAATATTCCTGTATTTACAAGGAAATTATTGATTGGTCCATCTGAACTTAACAGTGTGATAACAATACCACCAAATACAACCCATGAAATAAAATGCGGCATGTAGGTCAGCGTCTGAACAGATTTTTTCAAAAATGGAGATGCAATCTCATTGATCAAAAGCGCAAAAAACAATGCCGCTGGAATATTTACCAGATTGCCAAGCAGGTTAATTCCAAGTGTATTTACTAACATTCTGGTAAAATCGTGGTTTCCAAAAATAATTTTAAAATTCTGGAATCCATACCACTTGCTTGTAAAAATTCCCGCAACGCCCTCCACAACTGAATAATTCTTAAATGCCAGAATTAATCCGAACAATGGAAGAATGCTGAACAGTATGATGCAGATCGTTCCCGGCAGCATCAGCGTATGCAGCTGGAACTGTGTTGCACGATCTTTTCCCAATGTAAAACTTTTCTTTTTATTCATAGCTAGCCTCATTTCCCACATGCTTTTATAAAAAATTTATAGAAAAAGGATGCAAATTTCTTTGCATCCTCCCTCTCCGTTATTTATTTCTTAATTATTTGTACAAGTCTGCATTGATATCTTCAATTTTATTTCCGGTATTCTCGCAGTTTGTCTTATATACTTCATCGTAAGCTGCATCAATGTCAGCGATGCTGTAATCTTCCAGCGTAGATACCATATTGTTGTACTCTGTCTCAAATTCCTCATCTGTCTTTGCAGTAACAATCTTTGCCTTCTGAGACTCCAGATAACTCTTTACCTGAGACAGCTTGATTCCAAGATCACTTGATGGCTCCAGAACAGTATCTGGGAAATCAACTAAAGAAGAATCATAAATATAAGTAGTCTCTTCCCTACCAAATGCAGGCATCAGTGCAATCTCAACACCACGGTTGCTTGTCGGATCCGGAACTGGCTCTGTATGACGCTCAAAAGAGGTATTAGCAAATGGCCAGAATAAGATATTGTTCTCATATAAATCCTTTAATTCCTGTTCACCCTTTTCAGTCTTTGTTACAATTCCCTTATCATCAACTGTGTAATATTCTCCTTCGATTCCATAGTAATCCATCATCAGACCTTCTTCACTTGTAACCCAGCTTAAGAACTCTGCCACCTTCTCAGGCTCATCGCAGCTCTTAGAAACAAATGTCTGAATCCAACCTGTTCCTGCTGACTGATTTATCGGAAGTGCACCCTTTGCTTCATTTTCTGGCGCGATTGCACCGTAAGATACCCAGCTTGTATTCTCCTTATTGATCTGTGCCTGATTTCCAATCCAGCAGAATACTCTTCCTGCTTCCAGATATGTCTTTAAAGCAGCCTCATCAAGTGTCAGAATATTTACATCCAGATATTCCTTCTGGATACAATTATTTATGAATTTAAGTGCATTCTTATATCCCGGGCTTAGCTCCTTATGACGATAATTTCCTTCCTCATCAACTGGAACAGCACCAAAATTCCATGACAGAATACCATCAAGTGATGTATCAATCCATCCATCTGCATGAAGTGCAACTGGAATAACACTCTCACCATTCTCTGTTGTGTAGCCGGAGTTCTTTACAAGCTCGCAAGCCTCATAGAAGCCTTCCTCTGTGGAAACCATCTCCTCGGTAATACCAAGTGCATCCATAATGCTCTTATCAAACATGATGCAGCTGTTTGTTCCTTTTTCTACTACATCTACCCAGCACTCATCATCTGGTGGAAATACCTTTCTGTTATCCGCTGTCTCAATATGAGATGCAAGGCTGTACCATCCGCCAAAACGATCAATCAGAGCCTGCTTGTGATCTTCTGGATAACCCTCTAGCAGCCATGAATCTGGATCATACTTCTCTAAAAATTCCTGCATATCCCATACAGCTCCTGCATTAATCAAGTCCTTCATGCTGTCGCTGTTTGTGATAGAAATGATATCTGGAAGATCATTTGTTGCTAACATAAGTCCAAGCTTTGTCGCTGCATCTGTCGGCGGCTGCTCCAGATTAAATGTAAGTCCAATATTGTCTCTGATGTAATCAAGTGCTGGTGAGGAATCTGTATTCCAATTTGCCGGACCATATCCTGCCACATCTGAATACCAATACACTTCGCTAGTGTCACCTTCTGCAAATGCCGGAACAACAGAAGTTACAGCAAGTGCTGCTGCAAGAATCGCTGATGATACCAATTTCTTTTTCATAAAAATCTCCTTTCCTTTTTCAAGGTCTCTTTGTTTCTGTTCTAGATTATACATTTTCCTCAACTTTTTAATATGTATTTTTTCATTTTTTGTATGGTAATTTGATTACTCTTTCATTTTTCTGCTAAGAACTGTGATTTTTTACAATCCATACTTTTTGCGGTACTCGCTAGGTGTCATTTTAGTCAGGCGTTTAAATGTCTTTGTAAAATAATAATAATCTGAATATCCCGTCTCCTGTGCAATCTCTCCCACTGTCTTTTCTGAATATCGCAGCAGCTCCTTTGCTTTTTCCAATTTCTTTTGTTGGATCAGTTCTGAATACGTTTTTCCAGTCTCTTTCTTAATTAGCTGGCTTAAATAGCCCTGACTGATACCAATCTCGTTTCCCAGCGCCGCCGCAGTAAGATTTTCCATATAGTGGCAGTCAATATATTCACGAATTTGCTCCATAAGCTTAGCAGCTTCATCAAAAACTAATTTATTTTTCAGCATTCCAAAAAACATACTAGCATTTTTGTACTCCACAAGAAGCTCCTCAGCACTCTCACACTCTCGCTCATCTATATACTTTCCATTTTGTGACTCTGCATAGATGCGGTTCATCTGTACAAAATACTTCCACAGCTCATCAATCAAAATTTCTCCCGAAATCACTAAATGCTCAAGTGCTTCAATTGATTCTGATATACTGCTTTTTTGATACCTTATCTGACGAAGCAGTTCATTTTTTCCTTCCCACTCAACTTCCTTGTGATCTACCATCATCTCCAGATTTACAAATTGCGCACTGTCACAGGCATTCTTTGCTCGTCCAAACATTTTATATACTTGAATTTCTTCCTCATAAATCTGGCTGCATCCACAGAAAATTAAAGTTGAAGATGCATCACACATTTTTTGAACATAATCAAGAATACGCTTTGCATGATACTGTGGCAGTTCGCAAAAATCACTTCCAATTACAGCAAACAATTCATTTTTTGCAATCGGAACAATACTTGCATCAAATACCGTCTCTGAAATATTTTTTGCGCAAATCAATTTCTGATCATCTTCAAAGCGATACAGACAAGCCATATAAAAGCGTCGCTTGTTGATCTTTGCCTTATGCATATCACAAAGAAATGCCCATGCACTGCTTGCGTTTTTATATTTGGAGATCATATCGATCATTTCCGACACCGCTAGGGTATCTGTTTCTGCTTTCAGAGCTGTTAACTCCTTACTAAGCCGCTTCATGCAATCTGACAGCTGATCCTTACTCACTGGCTTGACTAAATATTCAAATGCGCCATCCCGAATTGCAATACGCGCATACTCAAATTCAGCAAAACCGCTCACAAGCACTACCTTTGTATTTAAATTTTCTTCCCGTATCTTTCCAAGCAAATCTAGTCCATTTAAACCTGGCATACGAATGTCAGTAACCACTACATCTGGCTTTAACTGTGTAATCTGACCCCATGCCTCCTTGCTTGATGTCGATTTTCCCACTACACAAAATCCATATTCCTCCCATGAAATAAGGCGTTCTAACCCTATCAGCACCCATGGCTCATCATCAATCAAGTATACCTGATACATGTTCCTCTCCTTCCATTTTCCTGTCAAGCGGAACAAGAATCTCTATCCTCGTTCCTTCGCCTTTTTTACTTGTTACATTAAATTCTAACTGATCTGAATAAAACAGCCTAAGTCTTCGATAAATATTGACCATACCAATTCCATGCTTTTGCATAGGAAGAAGACTCGTCCTGTCAAATTCCTTAAGCTTATTTTTAAGCGTTTCCAGCTCTTTTTCATCCATACCGCATCCGCTGTCCCACACACGAATGGCAAGCCGCTCTTTTTCCTTTCCCACAAAAACACCGACTGTTCCGCTTTCTTCCTTTGGCTCTAATCCATGAAATACAGCATTCTCAACTAATGGCTGTATAATCATTTTTGGCATGCACTGCTCCATCACATCCTCTTCAATTTCAATTGAAATAGTATATTTGTTCATAAAACGATACCCAATAATTGATGCATAATCATGAATATGATCTGCAATTTCACGAATCGTTGCATAGCCCTTTCCTCGCACATTATAAGAGAAAAAGCGAGACAATGCTTCAGAAATCTCTGCTATATCCGGAACCTCATACAAAAGTGCCATTCCTCTGATGCATTCAAATGTATTATGCATAAAATGCGGATTAATTTGATTGCGGTATGCCAACAGCTCCGATTGTTTCTTTTGGTAATTGGCTTCTAGCACCTGCTCCTTGCTTTTTAAATTTTCCTCTGTCAACATGTCAATATCATCAAGCATTGCATTAAGATTTTCTGCCAAAATTCCCATTTCATTATGTGATTTTACTTCCATACGGCTTTTTCTGTTTTTTGCATAATAATTCATAAACAATGTCTGCTCACGTATTGGGCGAAGAATACTCACATAGATCACAACAAAAAATAACAGTAACAGCAATCCTATAATCACATAAGTAATGCCATTTATTCGCTGCATATAGTTTAAATTTTGATACAGTGTATGATTTGGAACACTAAGAATCAAATCCCAGCTTGTTTTTTTAATTCCCCCCTTATAAATGCTCCATCCTCGATCAAATTCTTCATTTTCACCAGATCCATTTATAGAAGTATCAGCCACCAAACCTCTTTGCACCATAACCTGATTATCTCCGCCTTTTAATACAAAGCTGGAATCACTCGTTGGAAGACGACCTTCAAGCATTTCATCAAGATATAACATATTTATCAAAATAAAGCATTCTCCACATCGTCCCTTAATCTGTGTCTTATTAATATTATACAGAGGGATTGAAATACCAAAATAGCGTTTCGTTCCAATTTGAATCAAGCTTGAAAAGGTAATAGCATCCTCTGTTGTCTCTGGAATCATATCTTTATAGAAAGTACCCATATTTGCGACTAGCTTTCCATCTCCATCATACAGAGAAATAGTCTCAATGCTGCTTTTAATCGCCTGAATGCTGCTGAACTCCGGACGAATCACCTCTTCCAAAAGCCTGCTTCTCTCACTCAATGATTTTGTATTCAGATATGCATTTACCTCTCTGTCTGACATAATATTATACGCAATTTGAATCAATTCCTGAATGCTTCGCTCCATCTCTGCCTGTGCCTGCTTAAACAGTGATTCATTATACTCCTGATATTCTCTCTTTACACCCTTCTTGGCAATTGCATTTGTTACTGACAACGATCCCACAAATAAAAGAATCGTAATCGCTAAAATCCAGTAATACATAGTCAAAAAACGGACTTTTCCCAAACAATCAAGTAATGCTTTAAATTTACTTTTTATGTTTTTCATTTTTTTCTTCCTCTCAATACTTATTTCCAAAATATTAGTCTCAATTACCGTTTCTGATACTCTCCTGGTGTACAGTGCATGTACCTCCTAAATGTCCTGTTGAAGTAGCTAATGTTATTGTAGCCGCATTCTGTCGCAATCTCACTGATTGGCAAAATGCCATCCTTTAACATGTCACAAGCCACACCGATACGATAATAATTTAAATACTCAATTGCAGTCATTCCTATCTGTGATTTAAAGAAACGGCAAAACTGTCCCTCACTCATATGGAAATATGCTGCAAGGCCACACAAAGTTAAATTCCTTGCATAATTTTCCTGTATATACTGCAAAATCTGCTTGATCATACGCACTCGTTCATCATCCTTTTTCTTTAGAGTAAATGACGTTGCTTCTGCATCCAAGCACAGATAATGCCATATACGAAGCAGATTTGATTTAATCAGCAGCTCATTTTTTGCCATTTCCTGGCTGCAAAGAGCACGTATTTCTTCAAGCGGTTCTTCGATATGCGGCCACATAGCATCATCCTTTTTGAAATGGTCTCTGAAAATAAGCTCACCATTTGCCTGACGGCTGATATATTTTTGCTGAATGTCATCATTGCCATAGCTGCTTATAAGCTCTCTTCCAAAATCAAGCGCATAAAAAGCCAGTGGATTTTTTTCATCTCCCCTAAAGGAGTGTACAATCCCAGCATTAATAAATAAAATATCCCCAGGCTCAATATGCATTGTTCTTGTATTAAGACAAGCCGTTCCAGTACCTCTTGTAATCACCAGAAATTCATACTCCTCATGCCAATGCGGCGGTACTGGCTCTGGCCAGAGAGGTTCCTTTGTCATTTCATGAAGACGCAGATGAAATCGAATGTCTCCGTGAAACTGCATTTCATGAATACGAGCAAATTCTAGTTGGTTCATATGTTTCTCCTCCTTTGTTGCAGTTCACAAGACGCTCATTCGCAAAATCGCACACAACGTGTGAACTGTAAAATCAATTTTGTGTCAGAATCTGTGAAAAATGGTCAAGTATTTTCTTTCTTTTGTTAGTATAATACAATCAGAAGAAATTTGCGATACTTATCGCACTATTTATAAGGAGGTTTTTTATGCAATTTGAAACAGCAAATGGCGTTCTAATAGCCAGAAACGGCGGCGAAATGCTTCGTATTGAGCCGTGGGGCAAAAATTCTCTTCGTGTTCGTGCAACCATGCTTCCAGAATTATCAAATCAAGATTGGGCACTTACAGAAACACCAGAGAGCTCACATGCTGAGGTTGAGTGTCACGAAGTTGACCACTGGGTTGGTGACGGCACTATTGATAAGCGTGAGTCTGCCTCTATCACAAATGGACGCATATGCGCAGTTGTTAACTTTGCAGGTGTTATCACATTTTACCGTGACGGCAGACAGTTTTTACGCGAGTATTATCGCAGCTACGATGGCACATTAAGCCGCGAAAGCCGCTGCTTAAAAACTGTAAACCGCGAGTGGAAGGGCATCATCGGCGGAAGCGAATTCAGTCTGAATCTGAAATTTGACAGCAATGACGGTGAGAAGATCTTCGGTATGGGACAATATCAGCAGCCATATATGGATCTAAAGGGATGTACCCTTGAGCTTGCTCAGAGAAATTCCCAGATAAGTGTTCCTTTTGCTGTATCAAATCTCGGCTATGGTATGCTGTGGAACAATCCAGCTGTCGGACAGGTTACATTCGGAAAGAACTATACTGAATGGACTGCACGTTCCACCAAGCAGATGGATTATTGGCTTACAGTTGCTGACGGACCAAAGCAGATTTTGGAAAATTATACAGCCGTGACAGGACGCGCACCGATGTTTCCTGAGGACCGTATGGGACTTTGGCAGTGCAAGCTTCGTTACCGCACACAGGATGAAGTTCTTAGCGTTGCACGTCAGTACCAGAAGGAAGGCATCCATATTGACCAGATCGTAATCGACTTCTTCCACTGGACTGTTCAGGGTGACTGGAAATTTGATACCACCTACTGGCCTGATCCTAAGGCAATGGTAGATGAACTCCACTCCATGGGCATTAAGGTAATAGTTTCTGTATGGCCATCAGTTGACAGAAAGAGCGAAAACTTCCAGCCAATGATGGATCGCGGTCTTTTGATCCGCACTGAGCGCGGTGCAGCACAAACTTACGACTATCAGGGTGACTGTGTTGAGATTGATGTATTTAATCCTGAAACAAGAAAATACGTATGGGAAATCTGCAAGAAAAATTATTATGATTTTGGCATCGATGCATTCTGGCTTGACAACTCCGAGCCTGATTACGGTGTATACGATTTCGACCATTACCGCTACATTGCAGGTCCTGCTCTCTCCTGCTCTAATATTTATCCGCAGCTGTACAGCCGCGTTTTCTATGACAACATGAAGGATCTTGGCGACGGCACTGTTGTTAATTTACTTCGCTGTGCATGGGCCGGCAGCCAAAAATACGGCAATGTTGTATGGTCTGGCGATGTTCCTAGTACCTTTGAGGCATTCTATGACCAACTTCAGGCAGGCTTAAATATGGGTCTTGCCGGAATCCCGTGGTGGACAACTGATGTCGGCGGCTTCATGACTGATGATGTAAATGATCCAGATTTCCAGCAGCTTTTAATTCGCTGGTATGAGTTTGCTGTTTACTCCGCAGTTCTTCGTATGCACGGTGATCGTGGTCCTTACAACATTCCACCGCTTGATACACGCGACTGGGGCGGCGGCTACCTTCATACAGGACAGCCAAATGAGCTATGGAGCTACGGTGAGGAAAATTACCGCATCATGAAGAAATATTATGATATCCGTATCGAGATGCATGATTACATCAAGCAGCTCTACGAAGAAGCTTCATCAAACGGCTCTCCATTAATTCGTACAATGTTCTATGAGTTCCCAGAGGATTCAAAGTGCTGGGAGCTGCAGGATCAGTACATGTTTGGAAGCGACTACCTGGTTGCTCCAATCTTCCACTTAAATCAGTTTGAGCGTGAGGTTTATCTGCCATCCGGAAAGTGGGAAGATACAAGAGACCATAAGGTTTACAATGGTGGCCAGATAATCACCGCAGACGCACCGCTTGATTCGATGCCAGTATTTAAACGCATTTAATTTTTTCATACAAAAAGTGGAGAAGCTCATTCGCTCCTCCACTTTTTATTGTTTCCTTATTCAACGATGACATCAAATCTCGGTGTTTTATCCTGTTCAAAATAGACACGTCTCATTCCACTTGACACAATCTTTTCCTCAAAGCTTGTAACCGCGTGATAGGCGATCCACAAATTTTGATCCCGATCCCAGAAAAATGAATTGTGCCCCGGACCATACTCGCCTGGAATGGTTGCAAAGCTAGCTACCGGTGTCTTCGCTTTTTCCCACACAGACAAATCACAAAGATCATCTCCATCATTTGCCGTCAACATGCCGATTGCATACAGGTATCCTCTCGCATCGCCTCCCGAATAGGCCAAATAAATTTTGTTATGGTAATAAAATGCATACGGTCCTTCATTATTAATTGTATGCTCCGTATTTTCAAAGCCATACAGTGGTCTGGACAAGCACTTAGGTTCGCTAATCAGCCGTTCTGGATGCACTGGATCAAATTCGGCAATCATTAACATCGAGCCTGTATCAAGCGGTGTTCCAATGTTCTTTCGATGAGACCACACGTAAAAATAGCGTTCTCCCGACTTTACAGGTGTCATATCAATATTAATGCCTTTTTCTGACAAAAGGCCTCCATTTGCCCTTCTTACACGGATTGGCTTTTCCCAATCTTTCAGATTTAAGATGTCGCCATTTTCTTTTAACTTCATAATATGGCACTGCGGATTCCATTCAGAATCACTGACTGTAAACAGCAAATACAAACTTCCATTCAGCACATGAAATTCCGGTGCCCAAAACAGCTGAACAAACCCATTTTCCGTATCCTTATCCAAAATCTTATACGTCTTTACATCTTTTGCAAACAAATCCTCTAGCTCATGCGCTTTTCTCACATAGAAACCAATGTCATTCTCATTGTCGTTCGTTGCAATAAAATAATAGTCATCCTTCCATAACAAAACCACCGGATCAGCAAGTCCCCGCGCAAGTGGGAATTTTAATTTGGGCTCTGTCATCTGCCTTTTTGCATGAAGTGCATTCCAATGATGCTTTATACATTGTGCCATTTCATCCGGTATTGCAATCTGATCGGTCATTCGAATTGCCTCAAGCGTCAAGCCTGTTTTTTCACACAGCTGTGCCCCTGAGCAAATCCCCCATTCGTCAAAAGTCAGAAAATCAGCTGTGCTCCAACTCCAAAAAGATCCCTTGTTTTCGCTGTTCACACTTCCATCAGATTTCCAGTCTTCTCCCGTAATTAAATAGGTAACTGCCCCATCCTTTTTTACTGCTGCTACTTTTAAATTGCCAACAAAGCTTGGTACAATCACATTATCCTCATTCACCCATGCTTTTGGAAATACCAAACCATAATTGTTGTGCAGCGGACACTCCTCTTCATTTTCCTTTACCGACAGATGTACGCTATATGCTAACCCATTCGGATACTGTCCTTTTACCGTCTTTCTGTTATACACCCTAAGAACTTCTTTTTTTCTCTCCTCCATTGTTTTTCTCCCTTTCAATTTCCGATAAAACCAAGAGCAATCTTTATCTGTACGATCTTCTTGGATTGCTGCCAGTCTCTGCACTCAGCTTATCACACACAAATTAAAAACGCAAGTAAAAAGCAAGTTGAAATCCTTGATGTTTTTATGTATAATCAGTCTTGGAGATGGCCTTTGGCATGACCACATACAACGCGTCATGTACGGTGCCACCTATATAAGGAGGATTTTATTATGGCAGCATGGAAAAATCTGGATACACTTGCTTCTTATGGCGAGCTTTCCAAACTGAAAAATCATGTCGATATCGCCAAGGCAATGTCTGGAGAAAACGGAGCTGAGCGTGTCGCAAAATACAGCGTACCGATGGCAGCTGGATTATGCTACAATTACGCTGCAAAAGAGGTTGACGAGACTGTTCTTGCCGCTCTTGAAAAGCTGGCTAACGAGGCTGAGCTTTCTGAAAAATTTGAGGAGCTTTACAACGGTGCCGTTATCAACACTGGAGAAAACCGTATGGTTCTTCATCACCTTGCTCGTGTACAGCTTGGAAAGGCTGTTGTTGCAGACGGCGTTGACAAGCGCGAGTTTTATGTAGCACAGCAGAAGAAGGCAGCTGATTTTGCAAACAAGGTTCACGCAGGTGAGATCACCAATGAAAATGGCGAGAAGTTCACCACCGTTGTTCAGATCGGTATCGGCGGAAGTGATCTTGGTCCTCGTGCTCTTTATATCGCACTTGAGAACTGGGCAAAGGCAAACAACACCTTCAAGATGGAAGCAAAGTTCATCAGCAATGTTGATCCAGATGACGCAGCAGCAGTTTTAGCAAGCGTTGATCTTGCACATTCCTTATTTATCGTTGTATCCAAGTCTGGAACAACACTTGAGACTTTAACTAATGAGGCATTCGTAAAGGACGCACTTGTAAAGGCTGGATTAAATCCATCCAAGCATATGTTAGCTGTTACAAGTGAGACATCTCCTCTTGCAAAGAGTGATTCTTATCTGACTGCTATCTTCATGGATGACTACATCGGCGGACGTTACTCTTCCGTTTCTGGTGTTGGCGGTGCAATCCTGTCTCTTGCATTTGGACCAGAAGTTTTCGCACAGCTGCTTGACGGTGCTGCCGAGGAAGACAAGCTCGCAGCAAACAAGAACATCTTCCAGAACCCAGATATGCTCGATGCACTGATTGGTATTTACGAGAGAAACGTTCAGGGTTATCCGGCTACTGCTGTTTTACCGTACTCTCAGGCATTAAGCCGTTTCCCTGCTCATTTACAGCAGTGTGACATGGAGTCAAATGGTAAGACCGTAAACCGCTTCGGTGAGCCAGTTGACTACCCAACCGGTCCTGTTATCTTTGGTGAGCCAGGAACAAATGGACAGCATTCCTTCTATCAGCTGCTTCATCAGGGCTCTGACATCGTTCCGCTACAGTTCATTGGCTTTAGAAACAGCCAGTTAGGTGTTGATGTTGACATCGAAAACAGCACCAGCCAGCAGAAGCTGTGCGCAAACGTTGCTGCTCAGATCGTTGCATTCGCTTGCGGAAAGAAAGATGACAACTTAAACAAGAACTTCAAGGGACATCGTCCATCAAGTATCATCACCGGTGATAAGCTGACTCCTGCTTCCTTAGGTGCACTTCTTGCTCACTTTGAGAACAAGATCATGTTCCAGGGATTCGTATGGAACTTAAACAGCTTCGATCAGGAAGGTGTACAGCTTGGAAAGGTTCTTGCAAAGCGCGTTCTTGCACATGAAACAGACGGTGCTTTAAAGGCTTACAGTGATCTGTTAAATATCTAATTTGCGTTTAAAAAAGACCAGCGGGAGTTCTCGCTGGTCTTCTTTTATGAATTATCCTGATTATCTTCTTAGATTGAAATAATATTAGCTCGTTCTTTTTCCATTGCTTTTATTAAGAACGTCCTCATTCCTGTTCCAACCCACTGATGCCCACCTGAATGTATACTGTGAATTGGATATGCATTTTCATTAAAAATATGATATGCCTTACGAGTAACGTCTAATTGTGTGATAACATTATTCAATCCTGATTTTCCATTTAGTCCATCCTTTTCTCCACTCTCCACGAAGAACGGACGCGGTGCAATCAATGCCCCTAATTCACCCATATCTGCTGTTTCAAACATATGTGGAATAAAATTACAAGCACAATTTTGTGGAAGTTCAATTAGTGATTCTTTAAATCCATAGAAATATCCACTTGTAATCGCTGCCTTTACCCGATCATCCATAGCAGAAAACCATACAGTTTGCTGTCCGCCTCCTGACATACCTGCACAAGCTAAAAAGCCATTACTTTCTGAAAGTGCAAGTAAATAATCTGCAAGTCGCATCAAATCCCAAACTGCCATTCCAATTACACTTTGTCCAAATCCAATGCAAACCTGAAGTAGTTCACGATGTGAATTCATACGGATTTTCTCTGGTTCGTCTCCTTGCTCTGGAAACTCTCTGCGATCACCACTTCCTCGTTCATCTGGACAAACTACCAAAAAACCATCCTCGAGTGCATCACGAATAAATGCAGTCTGAGATTGAATAGTGCTTTCCTTTCCTCCACCATGTCCATGCGGAACAATCAATATCGGATGTTTTTTCTTTTCAAAATCTGGTTTTTGCTGATCTGGACGCAGCAAATAAAATGGCATCTCAATTTCAGGCTCAGTTTTTATAACCCAATATTCCGCAATCAAATCGTTTACGCGATCAGTGCGCAGATATTGTGCATCTGGTTCACAATACACACATTTATTCATGCCAGTAATTTCCCTTAAACGGTCACGTAAACTCTTTTTCCATGCCTCATGTTCCCCTTTTGTTTTCGCACTATATGCGTGTGTTAACGACCTGTTTTGATATTTTTTCTTATAAGTCTCTAATGTTGTGTAATACATATATACCTCTCCTGATCATCTAATGATCTATGTAGTTTTTAAAAATAATCTAGTGTTACTGGTCCAATTAAACCAGATGGCTCTATTGGCATTGTCATTGAGAAGAAATCTCTCTGTCTATTTGCCAATGTATTTGCGACTTCTACAAGTATACGATTTTCTCCTTCATGAAGCAACTTACCAATCTCAAAACTATATGGCAAAGCTACCCTTACACCTGCCTCCTTTTCATTAACAAGCACATGTGCAGTTTCATATACTTCCCCAAGATTTAACTCGCAACTTTTAACCTTTGGTAAAAATACAGTTGTTTCATATCGCATGACTCCACAAAAATAAGGATGTTTGCGGCAGAAATCTCCAGTTTTTTCTCTCTCCTGCAAAACATATTTTTCTGTTCCCGTCTCTTTTATCCAAAGTTTCCATGCAGCTGGCGTAATCTCAATTTTTCCAGTCTGCAAATCAGTTGCTTTTTTCAACTTCATTATCTCCTGTTTTTCTGCGAGAATTTTAGCATAAGGTGTACAATCACCCATATACAAAACCTTCATCTCACCTGGCACAAGCTGCAAACTTAAATCATTGTTTTCATCCCATTCACAAGGTTCAACAGTATTTTCCCATGCCTGATACCAACAGATACATTCTTTATCCATTTTGTGTGAATCCATCATCCCATCTTCAAAACAAAGTGATGTGTTAATTTCTTCCGTCTCTGACTGATTCATAAATAGCCAAAATTCTCCGTTTTGATGCTTATAATGATAATAGCGTAGCCACGGTTCATATTTTTTTGTTTTAATTTCATCAACTCCAAATGAATATAATATATCTGCTAAATCTTCCTGTTCACAAATTGTCAAATTGTCTTTTATCTGACTAGTCCACTCTCTTAAAATACCATTATTATCCATTGCAAGTGGTTTTTGTCCTACTACAACTATTTTGAGACCTTTTTCGGCTGCCTTGCAAAGCCAATCTGCCAGCATTTTTGTAATACATCTGCTTCCTGATAAAATAAGCACTGGAACCTGCTCATTTTCCCATTTAAGCTTTCCTTCCACTACTGTCATTGTCAACAGTACATCGGTTGGCAAAATCTCATAATCAATCTGATTTCTAAGCAATTGCTTTCCAATTGCCTCTACTGGAAGATATTCTCCTGCCCATTCCTGTTCAGCTGGATATACAACTGCCACAGCAGGAATATGTACTCCATTTGAAATCAAATGACTGACACGATTACAATATTCCATCAAATTTTTAAAATACGGGAATTGTGGATTCATTCCACGTGCATAAAAATGCGGCGGACAATCCGGATCTGGAAAGTCTTTCATTGAAAATGCATGTGGAACAAAATAGTTGATACCATTAACAAGCATATGGTCCAACAGCCATTTCATAAGTTTCAATCCCTCAGCCCATCCATATGCACCAAATACCTCACACAACGCTCTTCCCTTTTTTTTAGAATCCATATGTGCAAGAGATGCTGCCAGTTTTGCAAGTGCATAATGATATAACTCGCCATGATAGCCAAGATTTCCTCCAACACTATGGAATTTGCAGTCATCCAATCCTGGACGAATCTGCTGAAGCACAACATCTATTCCAGCCATATCCTGCCCCCAAAGCGCATGAAAATAATGACCTGCTCCAATTCCCATATGTGCATGCATTCCTCCGTCTTCAATTACATGACCAATATATTCCACACCATGTTGACGACACCAATCTCCAATCTGTTCACAGAAGTTCTCTCCATATAAACGAGCTGCAATATCAGCAAACTGCATACGACACAATCCACTTTTATTTTCGTTTGAATTTCTATCAGGTGTTGTCCAAAGTGCCATTAAATTTTCTGCAAACTCAGATCCCCACAGTTCTTTTAGTCTTTCATGCAATGTCTGACTCCACGGCATCTTCATATTGAATTTTCCAATATTAGCATCATGACCATATTCGCCGCCAAAGCTTCCGATTTCAGGCTCATCAGAGAAAAATCCTGCAAATGTTTTTCCAAAATCATCTTTATAGTGTGCATAATGAGGCTCATATATCTGATCAATAAAATAACGCACAGCATCATGATCAATCGTATTAATATAATTTTTTCTTCCAGTTCCTTTTCGAGTTGTTTTTATTACATTGACACACCAAAGTCCATTCGGCACATCTACAAACACTCTTCCATCCGACACCTGACTTGTCAAATCCTTTACTTCTGTCAGGCTATCCTGATTATCACGATCACGTTTTCCCATCGTCACTGCAACTAATTCTTCCCCTTGTTCCAGTATAATAAGCACACTTCTTCCCTGCTTTGGTCCAACAATATCAACACCATACTGTGTCAAATATATTTTACCATATGGCGAATCTGGTGCAATTTTTCCGTTGCAAAAGCCAGAAGGAAAGTGTGCATCATCTAAAACCCAGACACGCATATTTAATTCCTTTGCCTTTGCCATAATTATATCCAAATCTCTCCACCAGCCTTCTCCTACAAAATCTGGGTGTGGACGTGATTCGACGCAAACAGCTTTTATACCACTATCATAAATTCGCTGCATTCCCTCTTCTAATAATTCCTTTGATTCTCCATGCTGCCAGAAAAAGGGTAAAATATAATTATCTTCCTTTCCCTGTAGCACATCCATTAAACGCGGTTCCATCTACTTGTGCAATCCTTTCTGCTTCGTAAAATTTTGTAATCTCAGTATATCACACTTTTCATTTTCATCTAGTGATATTTTTACTCAAACATAAGAGCCTGCCATAAGTATGCGTAAAATTGATGCATACCCATGACAGGCTCCTTTTTCTATAGTAGTATTATTTCTTTTCTCTGAAAATTGCACGGAAAATCAGTCGTACTAGCGGGCCGCAATAAAACATCTGATACAAAATGGCCATCGGAAAATTCATGCCCCAGGTCTGTACCCATGTTGGGAAGTCCTTTGTATCCTTAAAAAGAATCGTTGCGATCAGGCTCATTATCGGGCACATGATACAGCAAATACAAATTGAAATTGCGTAGGTAATAAACTGCGGACGATCATCTGGTCTCATAACAGTAAATGCAAGCATTCTAGCAAGTTTCCCTACTACAAAAAATTCTAAAATGAATGCAATTGGAACCATTATCGGCATCTCGTGAAGTGCTGCTATAAAGGTTTCCCCTCTCACACCTCCCATATTGAGCGCAACATTATAAACGATCATTCCGTAAACCATAATGGTCGCCATGATTGCTGTGAAAATAACATCTTGAAACTTATTTTTTGGCATAATAAAATCCCTCCGTATGATAAAATGATACAAACAACTTGCGTGGCGGCAATTGCGTCATGTGTTGTTCGTTATAAAATTTTTAGGCAAAAACCCAGGGACTTGCCCCTGGGATGAAGCCAAGAAATATTTTTCTAAATCTTTAATGTCTATATCTTCTGAATATAACAGATCTAACAGCATAAAAGGCACATTTAATTAAAAAATTTATACTATTAAATCGGGAAAAAATCACATTCTTTGAACTTGCACATTGAGAAATTAAAGGAAAATGCCAGTTGACGGATGAAGAACGTGACTGACAATGAATATCATAGTAATAATCATTGTGTTACAGTTCACGGATGGGTTGAAAAAAGCCCATCGGCGCAATGGTTTCGTCAGCCTCTCTTTTCCGCAGGCACCTGTTACGTTATTTATTATCTTATGTTACTTTGAAAGTCCTGCTTCAACGTTCGGCTTCGTGAAAGCCATTCGCCTCAGGGCTTTGCCATAAACATTGTCTGATCCGTGAACAGTAACACCATTGTAACTATCAAATGAAACATCCTGTCGTCTGGAGAGCCTGACGTTAAAC
>NZ_JAXWCK010000023.1:0-26219 GCF_037349415.1 Anthropogastromicrobium sp. | reverse complement strand
CTTCATTGTCGGGAACAGGAGAACATCTCTTATTGCTGCTGAATCTGTTAACAGCATTACAAGACGGTCGATACCATATCCGATACCACCTGTCGGCGGCATACCTACTTCCAGTGCGTTCAGGAAGTCTTCATCGGTATGGTTTGCTTCCTCATCACCAGCATCAGCTGCTGCATCCTGTGCTTTGAAACGCTCTCTCTGGTCAATCGGATCGTTTAACTCAGAATATGCGTTACACATCTCCCAAGTATTGATATACAGCTCAAAACGCTCTACCTTGTTAGGATCGGACGGCTTCTTCTTTGTAAGCGGAGAAATCTCAATCGGATGATCCATAATGAATGTCGGCTGAATAAGCTTATCCTCACAGTACTCCTCGAAGAACATGTTGATGATATCGCCTCTCTTATGACGTGCCTCATATTCAATCTTATGCTGATCAGCTAATGCCTTTGCTTCCTCATCAGTCTTAACCTGATCAAAATCGATGCCTGCATACTGCTTGATAGCATCAATCATAGTAAGACGTGCAAATGGCTTGCCAAGATCAATCGGTGTTCCATTATAAGAAATCAATGTGCTGCCGCATACCTTTTCAGCCAGATAACGGAACATGCTCTCAGTCAGCTCCATCATACCTTCATAATCCGTGTATGCCTGATACAGCTCCATCAGAGTAAACTCTGGGTTATGACGTGTATCAACACCCTCATTACGGAATACTCGGCCAATCTCATATACTCGCTCAAGTCCGCCAACAATCAATCTCTTTAAGTACAGCTCAAGAGAAATACGAAGCTTTACATCCTCATCAAGTGCATTGTAATGAGTTTCAAATGGTCTGGCAGCTGCACCACCTGCATTAGAAACAAGCATTGGTGTCTCTACCTCCATGAAATCTCTTCCATCGAGGAAATTACGGATTTCCTTGATAATCTTAGAACGCTTAATAAAGGTATCCTTTACCTCTGGGTTCATGATCAGATCGACATAACGCTGACGATAACGGATATCGGTATTCGTCAGGCCATGGAATTTCTCCGGAAGAATCTGAAGACTCTTAGAAAGCAATGTAATCTCAGCAACATGTACAGACTTCTCACCTGTTTTTGTGGTGAATGGTGTACCCTTGATACCTACGATATCACCGATATCCATTTTCTTAAATGCCTTATATGCATCCTCTCCAATGCTGTCTCTTGCCACATAGCACTGAATATTGCCGTCTCTGTCCTGAATATTGCAGAAAGATGCCTTTCCCATAACACGCTTGCTCATCATACGGCCTGCGATGGAAACATCCTTTCCTTCAAACTGCTCGTAATTGTCCTTAATCTGCTGTGTATGTGCAGTTACATCATACTTTGTGATGGTAAAGGGATCATTTCCCTGCTCCTGCAGCTCAGCAAGCTTCTCGCGGCGTACCTTAAGAAGCTGATTAATGTCCTGATTATTATCCGCCATCGTATAAAACTCCTATCTTTAATATCTCTTTACGTCTAATACCTGATACTTTACTTCATTGCCCATGAATTCTACTTTAATGATGTCGCCTCTCTTTTTGCCAATCATTGCCTTTCCAAGAGGAGACTCATTGGAAATCTTGAACTCAAGGCTGTTCACCTCTGCGGAACCAACGATAGAAAACTCCATCTCCTCGCCAGACTCCAGATCCTTTAAGGTAACTGCTGAACCAAGGTTTGCAACATTGTGGTCAATATCATCATCAGAAATAACAACTGCATTCTTGATCAGGTTTTCCAGTTCCTCAATCTTTGCCTCGTTGTCACGCTGCTCGTCTCTAGCTGCATCGTACTCAGCGTTCTCGGAAAGGTCACCCTGCTCACGTGCCTCTTTGATCTTATCTGCAATCTCCTTACGAATGATCACTTTACGCTCATGTAACTCATCTTCCAGCTTTTTCAGACCTTCGACGGTCATCATTTTCTTTTCTGCCATGACTGTAACCATGCCTTTCTACGGCCTGCCTGCAGGCTCATTAATATTATTGATTTCATACTTTAACTTAAAGAAACGACAAAAGAACCTTCTGTCGCTCAAATTATTATATCGGAAACAACAAACCTTGTCAACAGACTTTTTAGCTCCTCATAGGTAGTAATTTGATTAACCTCCTGGCGGAGTTTGGAAGATCCCGGATACCCTGCCGTGTACCACGCAACCTGCTTTCTCATCTGCAGCATTCCCATATGCTCACCTACATATTCTATCTGCATTGATGCATGACGAAGAATCATCTGACATACTTCTTTGTAGGTTGGACGCGGACTAATTGGCTGTCCTTCAAATGATTCCTTTAATTCTCTAAAGATCCATGGATTTCCCTTAGCCGCACGAGCCACCATAATTCCGTCACAACCGGTTTCCTCCATCATTTTCTTTGCTGATGATGCATCTGTGATATCACCATTTCCGATAACAGGAATTTTAACCGCTTCTTTTACCTGGCGAATGATCTCCCAATCTGCCTTTCCACTGTAATACTGCTGTCTTGTCCGTCCATGAACTGCAACTGCTGCTGCACCGCTTTCCTGTGCAATTCTTGCAATCTCAACAGCATTTACGCTTGATTCATCCCATCCACGGCGAATCTTCACCGTTACAGGCTTTTTTACCGCTTTTGCCATAGCTTCTATAACTTTTCCGGCAAGAATTGGATCCTTCATGAGTGCCGAGCCCTCATGATTATTGACAACCTTTGGAACTGGGCATCCCATATTTAAATCAATTATATCATATGGACCTTCCTCTAGTTTTTTTGCCATATCCGCCAGAAGCTCTGGCTCACTTCCAAACAGCTGCACGGCAAGCGGATGCTCACCATCTTCTGTTTCTAAAATTGGCTCTGTATTTTTGTTGTGATATGACAATGCCTTTGCACTGACCATCTCCGTATATAAAAGTCCACAGCCCATTTCCCTGCAAAGACGACGAAATGGCAGGTCAGTTACCCCCGCCATCGGCCCTAACGCAACAGGATGGGAAATTTCTACTGTTCCTATCCTCATAAAATTTCTTTTCCTGCCTCTTCTACTGTTTTATTCAAAAACATCACGCGATAGTACATCTCAAGCGATGACATTAATTCACGCTTTTGTCTTTGTAACTGATGCAGCTTTAATCCTGCACCAATATCATCATAATAATAATCCATATCATCTGCCGTTGTCTTCATAATCAGTGTTCCGTCCGGCTCAAACTCAAGCGTCAAAATGCCGCCTATGTCTTCGGTAAACCAGACACACATGATTTGAAGTTCCTGCTTAACAGCATCCGGCAGTGCTGAAAATTCCTGATTCAGATAGTATTTCTGATCGTATGAATTTGCTCCGCAGAGCACTACATTTTGTTCCATGGTGTTCCTCTTTGTGCTTTCTTTTAATTTCATGAAACGCCCACTCGGTGAAGTGGCTTTGCTCAGTAACAATGCGTACTTATACGTACCCGTAAATACCTCTCACAGATACCTCTCCCGCGATGACTTCCTCGACTTTTCCATCTTCGCGCTGTACAAGGAGTGCGCCATCCTCTTTTATTCCAAGACAAATTCCCTGCCAGGCGCCTGACGGTGCCAGCACATTAACGCGATTGTCCTTATTTGCCAGGCGGCTTTCATACTCAGCCTTTAAATTTTTCAGACTCTCTACGCTTACAAATTGTTCATATAAAACTTCAAATTCTTCGAGAACCTTTGCCAGAAGTTTATTTCGAAGAAGCGTTTTTCCTGTCACAAGTTTTAACGAAGTTGCAGTGTTTTGAATTTCCTTTGGAAAATCGGTCATCTGGACATTTATGCCAATTCCTACAATCACATAATGAATCTGATCCATATCAGCACTCATCTCTGTTAAAATACCGCAAAGCTTTTTTCCCTGATAGACAATATCATTTGGCCACTTGATCTGTGTTTTGATGCCGGCATATTCATCAATCGCACGGCTTACTGCAAGCGCCGCAACTAATGTAAGCATGGATGCGTTTTCCGGCTGAATCTGTGGACGAAGCAGAAGAGAAAACGCAAGTGCACTTCCCTTTGGTGTCTCCCAATGTCTTCCAAGACGGCCTTTTCCTGCCTCCTGCGCATTAGCCACAGCAACGCTTCCATTAGGTGCGCCCTGCTCTCCTGCAAGCTTTAATCTTGTATTTGTAGAATCGGTGACATCATAGACCATGAGATTTTTGCCAAGCCATTTTGTATTAATGCGGCTTGCACAGCTCTCCTTAGTCAAAATATCCGGTTCTTTTTTCAGGCTGTACCCCTTATTTCGCACTGCCTCTATCTCGTATCCGTCCTCTTCTAAGCTCTTCATTACTTTCCACACTGCTGTTCTTGAAACATTCAGGTGATCTGAAAGCTCCTGACCAGATAAAAAACCTTCTGTGCTTTGCAAAAGCTCCAATAATTTCTGTTTCACAGACTGCCTCCCAAAATTGTTAATATACTCGCCGTCAGAAAGCTCACCATAAATGTAGCGCCTATCAGATACAATATGCCGCCTGCCAGATGGCTTTTGCCCTCACCTATAGTTCGGATTCCTCTTGCTAAAAACAAAAGTGCTGCCGCTGCAAATGCGATAATAAAGAAATACTCATAATGTTTCCAATCCAGCACCAGAATCACAGCTGATATGACGATCAATAATGACATAAAAATCTCTGTCAGCGCGAATCCCCATCTTTTGCGTCTGTGTTCCATAGCGTAACAAAACCTCCGGTTAAATGGTTGCTGCAATCACAGCTTTAATCGTATGCATACGGTTTTCTGCCTCATCAAATACAATTGACTGGCTGCTCTCGAATACTTCATCTGTCACTTCCATCTCAGTCAATCCAAACTTTTCTGAGATTTCTTTTCCTATTCCTGTATTTAAATCATGGAATGCTGGAAGACAATGCATAAATACAGCACCCTCTGCTGCATTATCCATAGCTGCCTTATTTACCTGATATGGAAGCAAATCGTGGATACGCTCCTCCCATACTGCAACCGGCTCGCCCATGGATACCCATACGTCAGTATAAATGACATCTGCACCTGTCGTTCCTGCCTTAACATCCTCTGTCAATGTAACAGAACCACCACTTTCCCTTGCAAATGCTTTACACTGCTCAACTAGGCTTTCATCTGGGAAATATTTCTTATTAGTGCATGCAGTAAAATGAAGTCCCATCTTGCTGCAGGCGATCATTAGGGAATTACCCATGTTGTATCTGGCATCGCCCATATAAGTAAAATGAATGCCTTTTAAATAACCAAAACGCTCGCGGATTGTTAAAAGATCTGCTAACATCTGAGTTGGATGAAATTCATTTGTTAAGCCATTCCAAACCGGCACTGATGAATATTTTGCCAATTTCTCGACAATTGCCTGGCCATAACCACGATATTCAATTCCATCGTACATGCGGCTTAACACTCTTGCTGTATCTGCAATGCTTTCCTTTTTTCCAATCTGAGAACCTGACGGATCCAGATAAGTTACGCCAATCCCAAGATCATGTGCTGCTACCTCGAAGGAACAGCGTGTTCTTGTGCTTGTCTTTTCAAAAATCAGCGCAATATTTTTTCCACGAAAAGTATCAACCAAAATACCTTTTTTCTTCTTATCCTTTAAGTCTGCCGCCAGATCAAGCAGGTAAGTAATCTCCTCTGGTGTATAGTCAAGCAGTTTTAAAAAATCTCTTCCTTTTAAATTCATCGCAAACCTCATTTCTGCTGCGGCTGCAGCGGCTGTCTTGTAAAGCTGACATTCATCATTAGTATAAATTTTCAAAACATAATTGTCAAGAAAAAAGGATATATTAGTCTAATACCAGTTTCCCATTTACTACATGATAATCACGATAACGGTGGCGAAGCAACTTTTTTCTCATATACGAAAACGTGTACGCTTCTCCTTTTGCTGCTGTCATCTTTAACAGGTATTCCAGCAGGAAACGAGTTTCATCATTCATCACATAAACATCCTTTGCACGTGCATAATATTCCCATGCACTGCGGCATGTATAATTTTCCTTCTGGTAATTACGGCTTGCACTGATTCTGTCAATTACCATCTCTGCAACAAAGCGCTTTGGCATCTTAGCTCCTATAAAACCATCTTTAGGATTGACAGCGTAATCGATCCAATATTCAAAATGATGGCGGTTGCGTCCCTTATGATGCAGCCAGCCCTGTGAATATCCTTTTTCTTCTTTTTCGCGATTGATCGGACTTCTTTTTCCGCCCTCATAATATTTCACACCCGCAAAAAACTCAATTGGCGCATATTTTGACAGATCATGCTTCAGACCCTGACTGATCAGACCTACCCTAATACAGTCTCTTGTGACTAGCCATTTGTGATGATTGATCGTGTGAAGATGTCCTAAAAATTGTTTTATCATGCTTGCTCCTTCCAAAATTTTCGCTGCTGCTCACTATTTAGGCTATGAACTGCAGCCTTTTTGAAAATTTTTACGAAAACGTTTTCGTTTCCTCTTGATTTTTTATTTTTTTTCTACTATACTGATTGTAACAGGGTTTTACTGCTCGAAATTTTGAATAACCCGAAGAAAAGGAGGTTGCTATGAAATACGGATATTTCGATGACAGCTCCAGAGAGTATGTCATTACCACCCCAAAAACCCCTCTGCCATGGATTAATTACCTTGGCTGTGAGGATTTCTTCTCTATTAAGTCCAACACAAGTGGCGGCTATTGCTTCTATAAGGATGCAAAGTTGCTGCGACTTACACGTTATCGTTACAATAATGTTCCTTTTGATGATGGCGGTCATTATTTCTACATAAAGGACGGCGATACCGTTTGGAATCCAGGCTGGCAGCCTGTACAGACTGAGCTTGACAGCTATGAGTGCCGTCACGGCATGGGCTACAGCATTTTTACAGGTGTTAAAAACGGTCTGAAGGCACAAGTTACTTCTTTCGTTCCGATGGGCTATACCTGTGAAGTCAACAAGTTAACTTTAACCAATGAGTCCGACACTGTCAAGAATTTTTCTGTATTTTCTTATGTTGAATTTTGCCTGTGGAATGCCATGGATGATATGACAAATTTCCAAAGAAACTTCAGCACTGGTGAGGTTGAGGTCATGGGTTCTGTCATCATTCACAAGACCGAGTATCGTGAACGCCGCAGACATTATGCCATCTTTGGTGTAAACACACCTATAAACGGCTTTGATACTGACCGTGACAGCTTCCTTGGCGCTTACCGTGGTTATCATAATCCTCAGGTTGTCGAAGATGGAAAATCTAAAAACTCTATGGCAAGCGGATGGGCTCCGATTGGAAGTCACCAGATTACCCTTTCATTACAGCCTGGTGAAACAAAAACTTATATTTACGTATTAGGCTATTGTGAGAATCCTGCTGATCAGAAATGGGAATCACAGGGCGTTGTAAACAAGGCTCCTGCTAAAGCTCTTATGGAAGCATTTGCAACAGAAGCACAGGCGGATGCAGCTCTTGATCACTTAAAGGAATACTGGAGCCAGCTGTTAGGCAAGTTCCATGTTGAGTCTGACTATACAGAGATGAACCGCATGGTTAATGTATGGAATCAGTACCAGTGTATGGTTACATTCAATATGTCCCGCTCTGCTTCTTACTTTGAATCAGGAATCGGCCGTGGCATGGGATTTCGTGATTCCTGCCAAGATTTGTTTGGCTTCGTCCATCTGATCCCTGAAAAGGCAAGACAGCGTATCATTGACATTGCTTCCACTCAGATGGAAGACGGAAGTGCTTACCATCAGTATCAGCCGCTGACAAAGCGCGGCAACTCTGATATTGGAAGCGGCTTTAATGATGACCCGTTATGGCTGATTGCTGCTGTAGCGGCTTACATCAAGGAAACAGGCGACTATTCTATTCTTGAGGAGTCTGTTCCTTTTGATAACAAGGAAGAGACTGCAGTTCCTTTAATGGAGCATCTGCGCCGTTCCTTCAATTTTACAGTTACACACCGCGGACCACATAAGCTTCCTTTAATTGGACGTGCTGACTGGAATGACTGTCTGAACTTAAACTGCTTCTCATCTGAACCTGGCGAATCCTTCCAGACAAGCGGACCTTCTGAGGGACCAGTTGCAGAATCTGTATTTATTGCAGCCATGTTTGTCAAGTATGGAAAAGAATACGCTATGCTTTGTCAAAGACAGGGATTAGACAAGGAAGCTGACGATGCACTGGCACAGGTAGACGATATGTATCAGACAATTCTTACCGCTGGCTGGGACGGCGAATGGTTTGTCCGTGCTTATGATGCTTACGAGAATAAGGTTGGTTCTCATGAGTGTGAGGATGGCAAGATCTTTATTGAACCACAGGGCTTTTGTGTACTTGCTGGCGTTGGCGTTAAAGAAGGCCATGCAAATAAGGCACTTGCCAGCGTAGAAAAGATTCTTGATACAAAATATGGCATTGTCTTACTGCAGCCAGCTTACAAGGATTATCATCTTGAACTTGGTGAGGTTTCCTCTTATCCGCCGGGATATAAGGAAAATGCTGGTATCTTCTGCCACAACAATCCTTGGATCTCTATCGCTGAGACATGCGTTGGTCATGGAAACCGCGCGTTTGATGTATACCGCAAGATCTGCCCGGCGTATATTGAAAATATCAGTGAGATCCATCGCACCGAACCTTATGTATATTCTCAGATGATTGCTGGTAAGGATGCGAAAAACTTTGGTGAGGCAAAGAACAGCTGGCTGACTGGAACTGCTGCCTGGACGTTCTTGAATGTTTCTCAGGCAATCCTTGGCATACAGCCAGATTATGACGGACTTGTCGTTGATCCATGTATTCCATCTGAGTTGTCCGGCTTTACCATTACCAGAAAGTTCCGTGATGTTACATACACCATTGAGGTTCAAAATCCAAACAAGAGCCAAAAGGGTATCTCAAAGCTTATTGTTGACGGTGTCACAATTGATGGAAACCAGATTCCGTATGATGCTTCTAAGAAACAGGTTCATGTTGTTGCTGTACTTGATGCATAATACCACAATCTTATTTGTTTTTTAAATAGTCTTAGACATAAAGAAAAGCCTCTTTGAATACATGTTAGTAAACATGTTCAAAGAGGCTTTTTCATGCGCTCAAAACTTATTCCTGTAATTCGCACACTTCTTCTTTCATTTCTGATTAGTATAATCATTCTTTGCCTGATGGCACTTCTTATGTGGAAGCTCTCACTGTCGGACGGTCAGGTAAAGACTGGACTTTATCTGTCCTACCTTCTCTCCTGTCTGTTCGGCGGTTTTTGCTTTGGACACATCTTTCCTAAAAGGCGCATTCTCTGGGGACTTTGCTTTGGAATCGGGTATTTCGTTCTACTCGCACTCGTCTGTGTTGTTGTCGCAAAGGCTACTTTGTCGTACCCCGCCTTTCTTGTTCTTGGCCTTTGCTGCCTCGGAGGATGCGCTGGATCATTCTTTAGTTAGTCTTAGCAGAAGCATCTTCCATAGCGATACCACATACGTTTAAGGCGGCTCTGACGCGCTGTCGCATCTGACGCCATATCACGATACAGCTGTGCCGTCTCATCGCGCAGCTCTGTTCCGTAGGCATGATTGCTAAAGGTGAGTTCCTGCAAAAGATCCTGAAGCCACATCAGTTTTTCCTGTGTTATTGTCGGGAATGATTCCTGAAGCGCTGCTGCATCAGCTGCTGTACTGATTTTCTCAAGGTTTTCTGCTTCACACAGCGCATCCATTCTGGAAAGAGCATATAATAATGCTTCTTTTGGCTCACCCTTTAAATGCTGTTCCTGACGCTTTAAACGCATCTTTCTCTGATAGATCATTCCAAATATGATAAGCGCAATAAATAAAATACAGCAAAGCACAATCAAAATCACACGCATTAGAAGCTTGAAAAAATGATTATCCTTAGAATTATCTGTATTATTCTGATTATTAGGATCGCTCTGACTTTGCTGCTGATTCGGCGCTGTTGGCTGATTTTGCTCTGATGGCTTAGCCGGTTCTGATGGCTGCTCATTTTCTGCTGTTGTCTCTGGCGTAGTTTCAAAAATTCCCTCTACTGTTGCCTGAGGCTCCTCTACCTGTGTCTCTGGTTCTGCCGGATTTGTTGCATTTTCAAGCTGATCGGAACTAATAGTAGAATCCTGTCCGTCGTTTGAATCAGCTAAATCTGCCTCATCTATAAAGCCTGGTGTTACCTCAATTGGAATCCAGCCAACACCCTTTACATAAATCTCAGCCCAGGCATGCGCTGCCTCATCCATAATGGCCTGTGCACCATTTCCTGATTCCAAATCGCGCACCAGATATCCTTCTACATAGCGCGCCGGGATTCCATAAAGCCTGAATAAAAGTACTGCTGCTGATGCAAAATGCGTACATACACCCTGCTTATTTTCATACAGGAAATATTCTACATAATCATTTCCACGCGGAGTTGAGCCTGGTGTCTTTGTATAAGAGGCATGCGCTTCAAGCGTTGATCGCACAAATGACACACAATCTGCAATTGATGTAAATTTCTTTCCTGAATATTCTTCATAGAAGGAATCAAGTCCCTTTGTTGGCAGTGACAGATAGACTGAATCTGCAAAGGCGCGGTAAGACGCATCTTGTGTTTCGTATGAGCCTGCCGTCTCAAGCTTTTGAATATTTGAAAGACGCTGCGTATTCATATAGTACATAGAAAAGATCTCTCTATCTGTTTCCTGCTTTGGATACGCATCAAATGGCTCCCCCGCTGTAAAATCAACAAGACTTGTACCATACGGAATGTACGAGAAGGCACTGTTTGCATCTACGTCTGAAATAACAAGATCTCGTCTGGCAACGGATTCATCACCACTATTATAGAGACTTTCCAAAACCTGATAATACTGACTGCTTAAGCTTATCAGATCCATACCCGTTGCAAGTCCCTCTTCGTTTTGCTTATCACTAAGCTCGCGCCAGCCGCTGCCCGTATAATTGCTTCCTACGTAGCCTCGAATATAAAGCGGTGCCTTTAAATCACTCGAAATATCTAAATACAAATGCGTCTCATTATAATCGCGCACCTCTTTTACATTACTAAGCTTACCGCCGTGGACGCCGCTGCTTCGAATAATATCAACAGGAAGCCAATCCCACTCACCTCTAGTCACCTTCTTCCAGAAGGTCTCCAGACTCTTTAACAGATCTCCGTTTCGAATATCTTCACGTATCTGGCTTTGTGCTTCATATCCATCTGTAAATGCAGGTCCTAACATAAAACGGCTCACTGGAAGAAGCAGCAAGAACAAAGCGGCAATTACAACAGATGTCTGCCACCTAAGCATTCCAAATGCGCTATTGCTCATCTTTACTGTAACTGTTCTCACACTAAGACTCTCACGATAACGGCTGTACTGCAGAGAAAACATACCTATCAGCACAAACAGCATCATTAAAAATGATGGCATTGCCGGAAGCTCTCCAACTGCAAGCGCAAGAATAAAGATTACGCCAAATAATAGTGCTGTCACCCTTCCATCTAATGAACGAATCGTTCCAAGCGATAAAATTGCTCCAATTAAAAATGCTGCAAACAACAGCGTAATCAAATAAGAGGCTGCTGAAACTGGCTCAATAGCTGCAAGTGAAACTTTTGTACCATAATACTCATTTATATATCCTGCATAACTGTTATAGAATCCCAACAATCCACTAAAAATACTGTTGTGAAATACAATTCCTGCTAACAGATAAATGCCAAATAAGACCGGCCATGTAATCATGCGGCTGATTGGGAGTTCCCAGGCTGCTGTTATAAGAAGGCCGATCACAATCGTTCCCACCACAAGCAGCACATAATTTAGCTCAATCTCATAGGTAAGCGCAAGTCCAAGCACCACACCAAGCATTCCTATTAAAAAATAGATAATGCGCAGCAGCAAAAACAATCGCTCATGAAACTTGCCGTGAGTCCGGATTCGGTCAGCCTGAACAACCTGCTCGACCAGAATGCCCTTCTCTTCGTTTTCCATGAAGTTCCTCCTTCGTTGCAAATTAAATATACAATTTAATTATGACAGTTAATTTTATCATATCTCAATCAATTCATGAATCTCGTTAATTGTAAGAATTGATTTTCTTGTACCATCTGATGACAAAAAGTCACCTAATTGTTCATCTTTATTCGTATCCATACAGCTTATTGCAATCATACGGTACAGCGGTGTACTGCGGCTGCTTTTATACTCCTCCCAGTACAGCTTGTCAGTTCTTTTTGCACTGACAAGAAGCTTACTCATAACAGCTGTAATGTCATCCATTCCTTTAATCAGATGTTCTTCAAATGCACCTCCACCATCCTGTGAATACCAGATCATGCGATGATGACACTCGTTAAAACAAAGTGCCGCTGAAAGCGAATAACAAAGATCATATACCGACTGAATCTCCTCTATTGTCTGATAACGAAGATCCAGAAAAATTCCAACTGAATCACTGATTGGCCTTGACAGTTCCTTAATCATCATCTGATCAAGGCGGGCTGTCATCTTCCAATGAACTCTTGACATTTTGTCGCCCTGACGAAATTCGCGGATCTGATAAATTTCAGCAGGATCATCTCCTGCATTATGCTTATCGTACTCCTCGCTGTCACTGTCAAAATTACGGCAGGCATCTGTCACAGCGACTTGAAGATCAAGAAGATGAGGCATTACAACACACTCTGCCTGAGCAGAAATTGTTTTCTTTCTCTGAAATAATCTCAGATAATCGAAGACTACAATTCGCTCAAATGAAATTTTTATCACACCACAATATGTGGAACAAAATGTAAATGGAACAGTTACTGATGTTTTTGCCGGTGCACGCAGATTGATATCATAGGATTCCTTTTCTCCATCTAATGTATTGCTGACATTTACTCTTACAGACGCATCTGTTATCGGAAACCAGCCATTATTATGAAAACGAATAGGAATTTCTATTTTTTCTTCACAATCTGCCACCTGCTGTCCATTTCCAATTGTTACCTTAACGTTTTTTTTGTGATACCAGGTAAGTGCAAATAATGCTATTGGAAGCAGCAGCTCAAACGCCAGAAATACTCCAGGAACAGGACTTTCATACATCAGTGCAATATATGATGTGATTATAACCAGAAGAATATAGACTATTTTTCTTCCCCACATAAAAACTCTCCTTTCAGGAAAAAGCAAACAAAGGCCTTATAGAACATGCTCCTACAAGGCCTGTCTTTTTATTTTGCCTTTGGCTGAGGGATCAGCTTTAAGATCTGCTCAAGAATGCCTTCTGCTGTTAATCCGCCCACCTTTGCCTTTGTATTTAAAATCAGACGATGCGCACATACATCAGTAAATACAGCAGCCACATCTGCTGGAACTACATAATCACGCTCCTGAAGGTACGCATGTGCACTTGCCATATTAATCAGCGCCAGCGTTCCTCTTGGGCTAACGCCAAGTGTCAAATACTGATGCTTTCTGGTCGCATTGACAAGATCTGTCGTATACTGATAGATCAGATCATGAATAAATACCTTCTCGACCTCTTTCTTCATCTCAAGAATATCTTCAACGGTGAGAGATGCTGGAATATCATCTACAGAATATTCCTTTTTGCTCTTCATCATAGAAATTTCATCTGCCTGACTTGGATAGCCCAAAGACATACGAACCATGAAACGGTCAAGCTGAGACTCCGGCAACAGCTGTGTACCAGAAGATCCTGTAGGGTTCTCTGTTGCAATTACCATAAATGGTTGCGGCACTTCTCTTTTTACTGCATCAATTGTGACAGTGCCTTCTTCCATAACCTCAAGCAGCGCAGACTGTGTCTTTGGTGATGTACGGTTAATCTCATCTGCAAGAAACAGATTACACATAACAGCTCCTGGATAATACACAAACTTTCCAGTATCCTTCTGATACATATGATAACCACACACATCAGACGGAAGCACGTCTGGTGTAAACTGCATACGCTTTTGTTTTAAGGACAATGCTTTTGAGAATGCCAGCGCCAGCGTTGTCTTTCCTACACCAGGAATATCCTCCATCAGTATATGACCGCCTGCAAGCATCGTACACATAAGCTTATTCAGACTCTCATCCTTACCCTTGATTACCTTTTTTATATCATCAATTGCCTGCCAAACTTTCTTTACGTTTTGTATATTCTCCATGTTTCCTCTCATTCCTTGTCTTATGCCTCATCTGCCTGTGATTCTGCATCATAAACAGTCTCACTGACAGATTCTGACGTATTTTCTTCAGATGATTTTTCAGATGATGGAACAGATGTCTTTCCATCCAGCATATCCTTTAAGTTCTTTAGTGCCTCATCCTTTACGCATGCTTCCTGGTATCTTGTATTTACATTTGCAACCAGTTCACGCACGGACTCCCATCCGGCAACCTCCTGCAGATAAGCTGCGATCTCGCCATCCTTCGCATTCTTATCAATATACAGGCTTCCATCCTTATTCTGACAAATATAAAGTCGAATCATAGATGGTGCCTTCGTGTCAATTCCAATAAACTTTATCTCATAATATACATATGCTATATAAGTATTATCAGCAATACCTGGAACTGTATAGCAGATAATGTTCTCATAGGACTCAACATATTCACACTGCTTTTTAAGTGCTTCCTCACTAAATTCTGTATCCTGCACAACAATCTGCTTAAGATCCTTGACATCTGCCTTTTTTACTGCATCAAAATACTTCTGTACCAGTTCTTTTACTTCCGGCACGCCGTCCTTTTCTAAGGATTGAATCTGATTGTTATTATTGTTTTGATTTTCTGTAACATCAACAACCGTCTGGATTTCCTGACGATCTTTGTTGCCTTTTCTGCTCGTAATCAAAATAACTGCTACAATCAGCGCAGCTGCTACCAGAATAATGACAAAGTATGGAAGAATCCTTCTGACCACACCTGGTTTTTTCTTTCTCTTAAAATTATTTTTTGCCATAATTCCTTCCTATTCTGCCATCTTGCGTTACTGCGCTGTACGCGGACACGCCTCAGGCTCATCAAAATATCGTTCTTTCACCAGTTCAACTGGCATCTGCTTTCCTGTCCACAATGTAAATGCCTCTGCACCCTGATACAGCAACATATATAACCCATTAAAACAGCTGCAGCACTGACTCTTAGCAATTTCCATCAGCTTTGTCTCTCTTGGATTATAGATTACATCTGATACTATTAAATCTGGATGGAAGAAATCTGCTGATGTAATCAGACTTCTATCTGTATCTGGTGCCATGCCTACATTTGTGCCATTTGTCAAAATACGACTTGTCAAAAGCTCTTTTTTAATCACAGACTCATCTGAATAATCAAATAAATTAATCTTACATGCTGTCTGCTTTGTCAGCTGATTAATCACCTGCCTTGCATGCTCTGTCGATTTTCCCGGGCGACAAAATACAGAAATCTCCCGCACACCGTCAAGTGCTGCCTGAACAAGAATAGATGTTGCTGCGCCTCCTGCTCCAAGAAGAGTCATTTTCTCACCCTTGATCGAAAATCCTGCTTCTTTTACGGCTCTCATATAGCCTGTTCCATCCGTATTGTATCCCATAAGCTTTCCATTTTCATTCACAACCGTATTCACAGAGCCTGTAATCGACGCTGCTGGCGAAAGCACATCACAAAGCTGTGCCATCTTAGACTTATTTGGCATAGTACAGTTCCAACCTTTTGCTCCCAAACTTACAAGACCGTCTACGGCACCGCTAAGACCTTCAATGCCAACATCAAAACAAAGATAGACATAATTAATTCCTAACTCCTGAAATGATGTGTTGTGCATCATCGGTGATTTGCTGTGTCCCACCGGACTTCCAAGCAGACCGGTAAGGCCTGTCTTTCCATTTATTATCATAGACATATCCTTTCCTGATACCTTTTGCAGCAGTTTTTACTGTCATTTCTTGTCACCACCAAAATGACATAAACTGACCAAGCTCTTCTATACTTTAATACGAATCTGTAAAATATGCAAGCTTTTTATCTCTTTTGCCACACGCGGCACTTTATTTTGTGCAAAATTACCATGATATGGTGTGATTACACTACGATAGTGACAGTATCCTCATCTGAATCATACTCATACACATGATTTGACAAAAAATCTGTACTTACAGCATCTGTCAGATTTACCTCCTCCACAATTTCCTTTAACTGTGACGGATCTGTATCTTTATCTTTTGCAAGAAGCAGTACTTCGTGCATACTTGACGGCAAAATATAATATGCACCGCCAAGCTTTTTTGCTGCCGTCCTAAGGATACCCGGATACATGATGACTGATGCTCCAAAAAATGCTTTACTGTTTGTCAGCGCAAATAAATGAGGAAAATCAGACTGTACTGGCAGCTCAGGCAGCCCAATCAATGCCTCTACGCTATTTAAAGACGGTGGAAAACGGCGAATCATAGATGCGATGGCTGTCTGGAATAAAATGTCCTCTGTCACCTCCCAGATTCTGCAATGATCCTGATACACAACGGCAGCACCCATCGTTGTGTCTGTTCCCTCAAATACCAGCTGATAGATAATGGCAAGATCAAGAATACGTCTATATGGGACAAGTGATAAAAATTCCTTATTTTTCTGATATGAAATGAGCCGCACTGATAAAAAGGCAGCAGCACATTCAAAGTTTGTAAATATCTCTCCCTCCACTTTATTATTTTCTGTTACCATATCAAGCACGTTTTTTAATTCCTTTTGAATACTTTCCATAGAATAGCCATGCTGATATAAACGGTAAAACGGCGCCATATATATCCAAGGAGTTGTTCTTTTTCCTCTGTGGTATAATGACACCGTTTTTATCTTTGCTGTATGTTTTTGTTCAATTGTCTGCACGGTAATCTTTTCCTCTGCCTGGCAGGCGGACTGAAGACCCGCAGTAATGGTAAATAAAAATTGTTGATAATCCATATTGCTCCTCCGTTCTAAACTCCAGAAAAGCTGGATGAGAGAACACACCTGAAGGGAATCGAACCCCCGCACGTAGATCCGGATTCTACTGCTCTATCCACTGAGCTACAGGTGTATATGAGTCAGCTGTTAGATCAAACAGCTGACTCTGAAACAAAACGTTAAATATTTTGTTTTGAATTTCTGATCAGATTATACTCTGGATAAATACTCACCTGTTCTGGTATCGATCTTGATTACCTCACCGTTCTCTACGAACAACGGAACATTTACCTGTGCACCAGTCTCAACGATTGCCGGCTTAGTAGCACCAGTAGCAGTATTTCCCTTGAAGCCTGGCTCAGTATCAGTAACCTGAAGCTCTACAAACAGCGGCGGCTCGATGGAGAATACATTTCCATTGTGGGAACATACCTTACACATCTCGTTCTCCTTAACGAACTTTAATGCGTCACCGATCAGCTCGCTTCCAAGTGCGATCTGCTCATAGGTATCATTGTCCATGAAGTAGTACAGATCTCCATCCTGATACAGATACTGCATATCCTTACGGTCAATTCTTGCCTCCGGGAACTTCTCGGTTGGACGGAAAGATCTCTCGATTACTCCACCATTCTTGATATCCTTTAACTTTGTACGAACAAATGCCGCACCCTTACCTGGTTTTACATGCTGAAACTCAAGGATCTGATAGACAGTGCCTTCAATTTCCAAAGTCTTACCATTTCTGAAATCACCAGCTGAAATCATTTTTTTTCCTCCTGTAAATGAGAATTAACGGCATCTTTCTGTACTCTTGCACAGATGCCTATCGTTCTAAACAAACGCAAACGCCCATAAAATGGCGCTACATACTATATTATCATACAATAAAAAATATAACTTTTCAAGTAGTATTTTTAAAACTCTTTAAAAATTTCCTCTGCCAGTTCCCCAGGTGTTTTCTGATCTACGTCTAGCACAAAATCTGCACCGCTTAAATAATGTGCCTCACGCTGTTTCATCAGTGTACGCACACGCTCTCCACTATCATCTCCTTTAAGAAGAGGGCGCGTTGTGTCACCCTTTAAACGAGCCAAAACAGTCTCTGGCTGAATCCTTAAATAGACTACCATGCCGAGTTTTTTTAAAAGCTTTCTGTTTTCCTCACGAAGCGGCATTCCACCTCCGCATGAAATCACAAATTGCTTATCTTGTACAAGCAGCGTCTTGAGTGCTTTTGTCTCTGCCTGACGAAAATAATCTTCTCCTTTTTGAGCAAAAATATCAGAAATGCTCATTTTCTCACAAGCTTCTATATAGGCGTCAGTATCAATCAGCTCGAATCCTTTTTTTACAAGCTCTTTTCCTACTGTTGTCTTTCCTGCTCCCATAAAGCCAATTAAAACAATTGAACTCATCGCTTATTCCTCCTGTGGTAAAAAAACAATACTATATGCTCTATATAACGCTTTAGCACTATCTGTATTTCTTCCTTTGGATGAATTGGCTGAACAAGATATGTCCTAATTCCAGCTCTGTTTGCGCCATAAATATCTGTAAAGATCTGATCTCCGATAAAAATCGTCGTATCTGGTGTTGTATGAATGCGCTTCATAGCGTCCTCATAACCGCGTACTGATGGCTTCCCTGCTTTATAAATATAGTCACTTCCAACTTCCTTCGCAAACGGACTGACACGCGGCTCCTTATTATTTGAAATAATGCAGGTTTTTAAGCCAATGCTGCGAAGATGTTCAAACAATTCCTTTGCCTGTTTTGTAGCTGGCTCTCCATGCCTTACAAGCGTATTATCCACATCGAATAGTACGCCGCGCACGCCGTTATCATATTCCTTTTGATAATCAATCTGGTAGGCAGACGCTGCCTCTGCCCATGGATACAATTTACTCACTGTTTTTTCTCTCTCTGAATCATATTTTCAAGCTCTTGTGCAAAATTATTCAAATCTGTAAAAGAGCGGTATACACTCGCAAAGCGTACATAGGCAACCTCATCAAGTGTTTTTAATTTTTCCATCACCAGCTCACCAATCACCTTGCTGCTGACTTCTTTTTCATAATTATTAAAAATAGTTGTCTCAATATCATCTACCAGACGATTTACCGCATCAGTCGGGATCGGACGTTTATGGCATGCCATAACAATTCCAGTTTTTAATTTTTCCCTCGAATAAGCCTCTCTTGTCTGATCCTTTTTTACTACCATCAGTGGAAATACTTCAATCTTTTCATATGTTGTAAAGCGCCGGTTGCACACCTCACACATCCTGCGCCTGCGGATCGCAGTATTATCGTCAGAAGGCCTTGAATCAATTACTTTTGTTGTATCTTCTCCGCAAAACGGACACTTCATTGCTGCCTCCATTCCTGCTGTCTGCCAGCATCTCTTTAATGCTATTATTATAAAATAAAAAGGTATGTAAGGTCAAGTTTTTTCTGAATTGTTTTCAATTCTATTTTTCTTTATCTCTGATTGGTTTTTCTCCCTCATCAATATCAACTAATATGATATCTGGTCCAATCTGACATACTCTGCAAAATGGAATACGATATTCCGTATCTCGTCCGAATAACCCACATATTTTTCCTGTGCCCGGAACAATCAAATGTGTTATGCAGCCTGTTTTTCGATCAAATTCAATGTCACACACATAGCCAAGTCTTTTGCAGTCTTTTATATTAATCACTTCTTTTTGCCTTAAATCACAAATACGCATATGCTACCCTCAAAAGCATTTCACTTTCTCGGTATAGTATATGCGTATTAAATATATGCTGCCTTCTGGCAAATATATTAGACACTATGTTAATATATATTGTTTAGTGCTCTGTTCCAAACTCAGACAGCTTTAAGCCTGGATTTCTTTCCAGTACCATCTGCGGACTCCAGCTATTTGCAAACAATAACAGCGGACGATCCTTCAGATCCTTAATTTTCTTCATATCGGATGTTCCATTGATTCTTGCTACGTCCACATTCTCCCAATCCTCAATCCAGCGGATATACTCGTATGGCAGCGGATCAAGGCGAATCTCTACATTGTACTCATTTTCCAGACGGAATTTCAAAACGTCAAACTGCAGCACGCCGACAACGCCTACAATGATCTCTTCCATTCCAGTGTTAAATTCCTGGAAAATCTGAATAGCACCTTCAAGAGCAATCTGACTGATTCCCTTAATGAACTGCTTACGCTTCATTGTATCCATCTGACGCACTCTGGCAAAATGCTCTGGTGCGAATGTTGGAATTCCGTCAAATGCCATATTACCCATCTTAGGAGAACATATTGTATCTCCAATTGAGAAAATACCTGGATCAAATACACCAATGATATCTCCGGCATATGCCTCTTCTACGATTGTTCGCTCTGATGCCATCATCTGCTGTGGCTGTGTCAGACGAATCTTTCTGCCGCCCTGCACATGGTTCACCTCCATGCCGGCTTCAAACTTTCCAGAACAAATTCTCATAAATGCGATACGGTCTCTGTGTGCCTTATTCATGTTTGCCTGAATCTTAAATACAAAGGCAGAGAAATTATCATCAAATGGGCTGATTTCACCGATTGAGCTATGTCTTGGAAGCGGTGATGTTGTCATTTTTAAGAAATGCTCAAGGAATGTCTCAACACCAAAGTTTGTCAGTGCAGAACCAAAGAATACAGGAGAAAGCTCACCATTACTTACCTTATCCTGATCAAATTCCTCACATGCACCATCAAGCAGCTCAATATCCTCAAGCAGCTTCTGATAACCAATAATACCAACCTGATCCTCAGCACCTTCAACATCAAGCTCATGACTCTCAATCTCATGCATACCTGCATCTGCTGCAACGAATGTTGTAATCTTATTTGTGTTACGATCATAAACACCCTTGAAATTCTTACCGCATCCGATTGGCCAATTGATTGGGCAGGTCTTAATACCAAGCACGCGCTCGATCTCATCCATCAGATCAAATGGGTCATTTGCCTCACGGTCTAACTTGTTGATAAAAGTAAAAATTGGAATATGACGCATAACACAAACCTTAAACAGCTTAATTGTCTGCGCCTCAACACCCTTAGAAGCATCAATTACCATAACGGCAGAATCTGCTGCCATCAGAGTACGATACGTATCCTCTGAGAAATCCTGATGACCTGGTGTATCCAAAATGTTGATGCAATAGCCTTCATAGTGGAACTGTAAAACGGAAGAGGTTACGGAAATACCTCTTTGCTTTTCAATCTCCATCCAGTCAGAAACAGCGTGCTTTGCTGTTTTTCTTCCCTTTACGGAACCTGCCTGATTGATTGCTCCTCCATATAAAAGGAACTTCTCTGTTAATGTAGTTTTACCCGCATCCGGGTGAGAAATAATGGCAAACGTTCTTCGTTTGCTGATTTCATTTTCATATAATGACATTGTGTTTCATGCCTTTCTTTTATCTAAATCTGTATTTTTGTATTATTTTAATCTGTGCCATTTCTTCCTTCTGCTTTTCCATATTCAATGTAATGCAGATAATATGAACACAAATTATTTCCAAACGCTTTTTTGAGATCTGCATATCGATTTTTATATGCATACACATTAAATTGTTTGTTTCCCCGGCGGCCTTCAGCCATTCCATATTCTACAAAGTGCCACAAATAACTTTCAGAATCATCTCCAAATGCATTAAACAGATCTGCATACTGCTTTTGATAATACTCATAGTCAAATACTGCAGCATAATCAACACCCTTATACACCGTAAAACTAGTTAGTCCATTTCGTCCTTCTGTCTTACCATATTTCATGTAATGAAGATAATATTTACTATTATTTGATCCATATGCTTCTCTTAAATCTGCATAATTATTCTTATAAATATCCAGATTAAATTCCGCACTTGCCTGGCGACCCTCTTTCATTCCATACTTTACGAAATGTTCCAAAAATTTGTCTGAAACATCACCGTATGCCCTTGCCAAGTCGACATTATGTGCTCTGTAATATTCGTAATTATACACTGCCGAATAATCAATTTCTTCATATACAGTAGATGCTACCTTGGTTACAGCATTTCGTCCCTCTGGTTTACCATACTTCATGTAATGAAGATAATATTTACTATTATCTGATCCATATGCTTTTCTCAAATCCGCATAATTATTTTTATAAATATTCAGATTAAATTCTGCACTCGCCTGACGACCTTCCTTCATTCCATGTTCTACAAAATGTCGCAATGCTGCAGCATAATTATTTTTAAACGCAGACTTTAAATCAGGATATTGCTCAAGATAATATGCACCATTAAAAACAGCTGAATAATCCACTCCTTGATAAACAATATCTGAATTTGTAAAATCGCCCTTTGAACCATCCCAACCTGAATTCTTACCAATTAACAAATAATGCTCATAATAAGATGCTATGTCATCTGCAAATTCATGTTCCAACTGAGGATAACGTTTACGATAGGAGTCCACATCAAATCCATGAAAAAATCCTTCTTCAATATGCACACCACGTCCTACAATAAGGCGATATACTGCAGTATCTCCATTCTCAGCAGTCACTGTTATATTGCATACTTCTACTTCATGTGACATTGTCCCAACATTAGTAAATGATATCTTTGACGTTGACGCAGCTGCAATTGCTTTTACATTTGCATACTTCGTTTCTGAACCCACATAATAATAAAAATCCCTTTGATTCTTATCAAATTCTGTAATAACCTGCTGATCATTTATTGTTAAAGATTTAAGGCAGTTATTTTGATTTTTACGTTCTGTAGGTTTTGGCGATGCTGCTGGACGTTCATCATAAACTGGAATCAAAAATACAAAACTGTTTTCCATCTGTCCGCTCTTTGAATATGAACGCCTTACCTGATTGCCTTCTGAATATGGTGCCATAATATTTGTCATATACTGATGCCAATATTTGCCATTGTACTTGCCATCATAATCAAATTTTTGAGCATACAATGTATTCTGATTTTTCAAAATATACAGATTGGCAAATTTAAGCGCACCTCCGATTATTGCCTTTGTTGGCGTATCCCATGCTCCACTTGATGTTGTTCCATCTGGTAGCATAAACGTAGAACCATTTTGTGCCTCTTTCAAACCATTTTGTATAATCTGATCCCTTGTAGAACCTGTCGCCTGAATATTAAAATAGTTATATAATCCTTCATATCCAGGATAATTTCCTGAAATCATAGCAGATGTTCCTGAACCTTGCTCTTGTCTGACACGGCTTGCAAGTGCTACTGGATTAATATTGTATTTTTCACCAATCCAGCAAAACAGCCATGCATATGTGTAATCAGCCCCAGGAACCGTCGCATTTGACATAAATTCATTTGCAAGCGCAGCTTCTACTACTGATTCTGTCTGATAAGACTCATACGTGAGTGCTTCAAACATAAAGATATCATTTTCATTCAGGAAATTTCTCGGATCCATATAATAACGTATGGTATCCTCAGATGCCCCAGCCCAATTTGGTTCCCATTGTTTCCAAGTATTAGTCTGCCAATTGTAATCTCTGTCTAACATAGATCTAAAACATTCATTCTGAGACATACTTATAAGGGCTCTTGCAGGTGTCGTAACCTGTTGATTTACTGCATATGAAAAAGTATCACCAACATAAACCGGCTTAAATACCCAATTGGGATGTGCCTGATGAAGTGCATTCAAGGCACTTTGGTAATCTGCTGGAAAGGCCTGTGTCTCATCCGCTGCCATCAGATTGGCATCATAGCTCACAGAAAGCACTTCAAATGGAATATATCCTTCATAACAGTATTCATTAATATCAAAAATAACATGCGCCCATCGCGGCTCTTCCTCCACACAAACTACAGATGTTATGTAAACATAAGAACCCGCTGGAAGTGTCACTATCTCTGATGAATCTTTTTTCCATCCAGAATACACCTTTGAATCTGCATTTAAGCTTGCATTAGCATAGAAGCTTTCTTCAACTCCTTCTAACTCTGCTTCTTCTGTTGTTTCCTCTTCTGTAGACTCTTCCTCTGTAGACTCTTCCTCTGTAAATTCTTCTGTAGAATACTCTGTTTCATTTTCCTGTGTTTCTTCTACACTGTCAGCCTCTGACGAGGTCTGCACTGTCTCCTGCGTCTGAGGCTCACTTTGAATTTCCGTTTGTGTTGGCTGCTCTGTCTGAACTTCACTTGTTTCTACCTGTGATGCTGACGATGATTCTTCCGATGAAATCACTTCACTTTCCTGCGCAGATGTTTCTGTCTGAGTTTCCTGCGACTGAGTCTTGACCGTTTCGGATTCTGTTTCAGACGTCAGCTCTTCAGACTGCATTTGCGTTTCTTGCATCTGCTCTTGAAGCTTCGTTTCAAATGCACTTTGACTGGACGTTTCCTGTGCTGCTGTCGGAATAACAGACCCTAACAGCATTCCAATAGAAAGCAGTCCTGCAATACCTTTTTTCAGCAATACTTGTTTTCTCAATCGCCTTACCTCCATTTTAGCTTACACAGAAACGACACTGCAGCAAACGCTGCAGCGCCTTTACATGTGATTACTTTAATGCTTCCTTATAAAACTCCTTGAACTCGCTGTAGCCTTCTGCTGTCAGCTGTTCCTTCTGGAACTTCTTATTCTTATTCATCCATGCAACAAGAATCTGCTGTCCTGCTGCACGTCCTGCCATTGCTTCCTGAAGAACAGTGCCAAGCACCTTGCTATCTACACCCTTTTCTACCAAATATGCAATCTTTTCCTTGCTGCCTGGAACAGTAAAGCCCTCATCTAAGAGAATTGTTACAATACGCTCAAATCCGATTGAGAAGCCACATGCTGGAGTTTCCATTCCTGTGAACTTGCCAACCATCTTATCATAACGTCCGCCTCCGGCAATTGAACCTGGGAAGCCCTCTACTCCGATCTCGAAAATAGTTCCAGTATAGTAAGACATACCACGAACTAATGTTGGATCAAACTGCAGCTTAAAGCTTGCCTGAGTTGTTGCCGTAACTGCCTCACAAATCTGCTTTAAGTTCTCTGCTGCACCGCCCTCTAAGCAATCACCAAGTGTCTCTGCAAGATAAGCAACACCATCCTCTGCTTCATTCAAGCCTTTGAACAGACCCATATAGCGTTCGATTGATTCCTCTGCAAAACCATTTGATGCAAGATCTTTTGCTACACCATCAAGACCGATCTTATCCATCTTATCCAAAATGATAAAGACTTCATCATACTGTGCTTCATCAAAGCCGCTGTACTTTGCCATGCCCTTTAAAATACGGCGGTCATTGATATGTACGGTAAATCCCTTAAAGCCAACCTTTCCAAGAAGTGTAGTTGTTGCCAAAATCAGCTCGATCTCTGCAAGATTTGTCGGATCTCCAAGAATATCAATATCACACTGATAGAACTGTCTGAAACGACCCTTCTGCGGACGGTCAGCTCTCCATACCGGTCCGATCTGCAATGCCTTAAACGGCTTTGGCAGATTTGCTGCATTATTGGAATAATATCTTGACAATGGAACAGTCAGATCATAGCGAAGACCACTATCTACCAAATCTGCTTCTGTCTGTGCTGTTTCTAAGTTTAACTTCTCACCACGCTTTAAGATCTTAAAGATAAGCTTCTCATTCTCACCACCCTGCTTATTGCTTAAGTTTGCAATATTTTCAACACAAGGTGTTTCAATCGGTGTGAAACCAAATCCCTTATACGTTTCCTTAATCAGCCCAATCACATAATCACGGATCTGCATTTCTGCCGGCTGAATATCCTTCATGCCTGTAACAGGCTTCTTTACTAATGCCATAAAACACTCCTCTTTCCACTATCAGGGCTTTCCCTGTATGATACACTACGTTCAACATTATACGTTTTTGCAATAGGCTGTGTCAACTGTTTTTTAGTTTTCCCATCTCATGAGAATAAATTACAGCCAGTTTTCCAAAACATCATTAAGTTTATTCATATCCAGCGGTTTCGCGATATGTCCATTCATGCCTGTATTTTTTGCCAGCTGTACATCTTCTGCAAAAGCATTGGCGGTCATGGCAACAATAGGCAGTTTTCCCTGTTCACCCGGAAGGCTCCTGATTGCTGCAGTTGCCTCATAGCCATTCATGACAGGCATTTGAATATCCATAAAAATAAGATCATACGAACTTTTCGGAGAAGCTTCCACTTTCTCAACTGCAATTTTCCCATTTTCTGCTGTTTCCACTTCTGCCCCTGTCATCTGCAAAATTTCAA
>NZ_JAXWCK010000022.1:0-17458 GCF_037349415.1 Anthropogastromicrobium sp. | reverse complement strand
GGTTATGCAGACTTTGTGATTCATGAACATGACGCATCCTGCTACGACAAAGACGGCAATCTAGTATGCACCATTCCAGAGCATAAATTGCATCAGCACACACCAGAGTGCTATCAGATGCAGAAGCAGCTAGTTTGCACACAGGAAGAGTCAGTTGGTCATACTCATACGCCTGAATGCTACACAAAACAGCAAGGCTCATTAATCTGCAGCAAAGAAGAACATACACACGGCGAAGGCTGCTACGATGAAGAAGGCAATTTAATCTGCACACTAGAAGAGCATACGCACAGTGACGAATGCTACGAGTGGAATGACATACTGACATGTACTATTCCAGAAAGTGCAGGTCACACACACAGCGAAGCCTGCTATCAGGATGTGCAGGTACTAATCTGTAAAGAGCCAGCCGAGCTTCATACACACACAGCAGAGTGCTACAAAGACGGCGTACTCGCATGTGGAAAGCTAGAATTAAAAGAGCATAAGCACAGCGAAACATGTTTCACAGAAAAGCAGGTTCTCGTAGAGACATTAATCTGTGACAGAGTAGAGCATGTACATACAGACGAGTGCTACAAAAAGAGCACCGAAGAAACCGCGACCAGTGAAGCAGTAACCGCTGAAGAAGCTTCCAGTCAGGTTGAAGAGACTTCCACCGAAGAGGCTTCAACAGAGGAAAATAGTTCTGAAGAAGCAAGTATAGAGGAAACTTCAACAGAGGAAACTAGCAGCCAGATCGAAGAGGCTTCAAGTGAGGCAGACACCGATGCAGAAGAAACAAGCCTTGAGGCAGAAAGCGAAGAAGAAAGCTCAGAGGAAGAGAGTTCTGAAGAGGAGAGCTTCGAAGAGACTTCTACTGAGGAAACATCTGAAGAAGAGCTGACAAGCGAAGAAGCATCTACCGAGGAAACATCTGAAGAAGAGCTGACAAGCGAAGAAGCATCTACTGAAGAAAACACTTCAGAGGCAGAAGAGGAGAGTAGTGAGCTTCCACAGCTTACAGGCATTTGGCCGCAGGATATGATAGCGGTAGCAAGTGCTTTGGTAGGAAGCGAGAATAAAGATCTTGTTGAATTTTGCTTAAACTATGTTGGTGTATATGGTGTATCATTTAACACTGATTTAGATGCTTGGATTGAAAGCCTGCAGGAAAACGATTTGTATGGTGCAGCAGATGAGTTTGATCCAAACCCAGGTGATGTAGCGTTCTTTGACAAAGATGGCGATGGCAATGCAGACTATGCTGGTGTAGTAGTAGATGCCACTTTCGATGAAGATGGAGTTGTTACAGAGTTCACTGTTGTTGAGACAAATGATCAGGGTGTAGTAGAGGAACATGTCTACAGTGCTGGTGAAGAAAGTCTGATGGGATGCTGTTTAATGCCATATATAGCTGATTCAAACGATGCGTTGGTAATTCCAGAAACTACTACGTATACAGACTTTAAAAAATATGTTACATCAATGACTGGAACTGGAACAGAATATGACAAAACGACAGGAAATTACAAGAGTGAGTTGAGAGTCAACTTTTCTATCCCAAGTGCGGATGTGAAGGATGCAAATTATTCTTATGAGCTTAAGTATCCAGAAGGAATCATAGTACCAGATAAACTGATTGGTCAAACATTCACTTTGAAAGATGAGGATAAGACAACTGCAGGAACATTTCATTTTGTGAAGAATGATGATGGAACCTACTCAGCTAGAATCCATTTCGATCAGAATTATGTAAATAAAGCAGGTGATAAGATTGATGGTCATCTCTGGTTTGAAGGCGAATTGAGCAAGAACAATGTAGATGAAAAGGGAGATATTGTAATTAAAGGTGAAGATAACGTTACTATTACAATTCCAAAGAAGGATATAGAATATCCGAAAGATGAGAATGCTAGTTATAATATCGACATTAAAAAGTCTGGTTCTTATAACAATGAAACTGGAAAACTAGAGTTTACAGTATATGTTTCTTCCATAAAAGGAACGCCAGGTGATATCAGTTTCTTAGATACGATTCAAACTACTGGAATGCAACTTGGAGAGCCAGAAGTTACAGTAACTAAGCAGACTATGAGAAAATATGCTTGGGATCACGATGGAAATGTTATTCAGACAACTACGATGAACGATGTTGAACATACATATAAGTCGAATACGATAGCAATGACGTTACATAAGCTTCCGAAGGGAAATGACACTACCTTCAATGGAAATACATGTATAGAATATGAACGCTATGAGATTAAATATTCTTATGATATTTCTAGTATGGATGTAGGCACCTTGACAGCAAATAATAAGGCTCATGTTGAATCTGAGGATTCAAAAACAGGTGATATAATCTATGATGAAGCTGAGTGGGATAAGACCATTGAGAATAGGTATGAAATTGCTAAGAGGGGTGAAAATGATTCAGAAAATAGTAGAATCAAATGGACGATCACTCTCAATGCAAAAAATGCCAACATTGCAGGTGGAAAGCTGACTGACCAGATGCTTAGTGAGATCCAGAGTGGAACACAAGTAGAAATAACACCTAAGGATGGAGCAACAATCAAAACAGATAATAATGGTAAGATCACTTCAATTGATTTTACAGCTGTTAAAGATGGAAAAAATACAAACCAGTATACAATTGTCTATTACACAGCAGTAAAACCAACATGGAAGGATCAAACTGTAGACAACACAGCAACATTTAAACCTGAAAAGGGAGATGATGTCAGCGCCGATGTTGGTGCAAATGTAGAGGGAGGTAAAGTTGAGAAGAAGTTAGATGGTGCAGTAAAGAATCCAGATGGAAAGACTTCAGAGGTAACTTGGACGGTATCACTTATCATTCCAGATGGAAAGCTTCCAAAGACCACCATTAAAGATTCTATGTCTAGTACCCATAACTGGCAGCAAGGAAATGGAGAAGGAAATTATCTGACAGTAAAGCAGATTAAGGACTGGGCTGGTAAATATACTTGGAAGAGCAATGATGCTATTGTCAAAACTGGTGCATTTACTGAATCGGACTTTAAACTGACGTTTAAAACGAAGGATGGAAAGGAATATTCATATTCTGACATTTCTGCTATGGAGAATTCATCAGACTTGAAATTTACAAGTTTTAATGTTGAGGTGTTAAACGATATTTCCTGTGATGGCGCGAATAAGCTGACATTTAGCTATAAGACCACTGCTGATCTGACACAAGCGGTAACTGGCGATAAAAATAAGTATATCAATAAAATAGAGGTTGATGGAAAGAAGGATGAAGCTACTTACGATTACACATACAGTAAAGGTGAAATTATTAAAACTGATGGAAATGGTAAAACAGATTCTAGTTCTACAACAACAGCTGGTGAATTGACTTGGAAAATCAAGGTGACTACAGATACTGGAGATCATAGAACGTTAACTGTTACTGATGAATTGCCTCAGGGTGTAACCCTAAAAGAATTTTCAGTAGAAAAGCAAAGTGGCGATCACGATAAGTCAACATATATCGTTAAACCAGATGGAACAATTTCAGAACAAGATGGTGGAAAGTTTGAAAATGAATTTTCAATAAGTGGCAGTAAGTATGAGAATGGTCAATTGACGTTGATAATTCAAAGAAATAATGGAAATACGCTTCCTAAAGCAATGTCATTTGAAATTGTTGTCAAGTGTGAAGTTAACGGTGCAGAGGGTATGCAGGCTGGCGTAAAGTACAAATTTACCAACGAGGCAAGTGCAAAGTTGGATGATGTGAGCATTGGATCATCAAGTCAGACACAGGAGTGGACGAAGAAAGACACTACTGTAGTCAAAAATGCAGTTGATAAGTCAGGAGCCTATGATGCTACCAACAACAGAGCGAAATATTCGATTGTGTTGAATCCAGAAGCAAAAGATCTGGTAAAAGATACCGAACAGCTTACATTAACAGATGTTCTTGACAGCTATGATGGAACACATTATGCATATGGGCAAGATGTTAGTAAGGTAACTGTTAATGTAGAAGTGATTCCCAATACAGTTAAGCTATACTATGCTGTTGCTGATGGAAACGGAGGATATACGACAGGAGGCGAGGTACCTGGATGGGCATGGACTTATAAGGAAGAACCAAAACCGTATAATCCAAAAAATACATATCATACCATAACAGCTACTGGAATACCTGATAGTACAGCGCTGATATTTAAGTATGAGTATCAGATTACAGTAGATGTACCAGACAATAGTTATGTGAAGGCACAGTTGCAGATAAAAAATACAGCTACCTTATCTGGAATATCATCCAAGGATGAAGAGTCTGGTAGCGGTTGGAACTGGGAGAAACAGACAGCCGGTGGCGGAGTTACAACAGATAAGAATTATACTTTGTATAAAGTAGAAAAGGACAATTATGGAAAGTTACTTTCAGGTGCTGTTTTCAAACTTCAACAGTATAAAGATGGCACATATATAGATGTAACTCCAGCAACAACCTTTACAACAAATGCAGATGGTATCATTCAGATTAAATGGGATGATAAGGTGTTTAAGGAAAACGTTCTGTATAGGCTTGTAGAGACACAGGCACCAAGTGGATATAAGATACCTGAAAATGCAGAAAGTGATTCACAGACAATTCGGTTCTACTTCTCAGACAATAGTAGTACAGAAGATGTTCTGCCAACGGAAATACCTAGTGGGGCAATTGATTTAACAAAAACTTCTCATACTGCCTATATTGAAAATGAGGTAACTGAGACAATCACTCTCCCAGAAACCGGTGGAACCGGTACCTATTGGTATACCATGGGCGGCGTGCTCCTAATAGCAGGGGCAGCGTTCCTGATATATAAAAAACACATGCAGAAAGGAGGCAAGAGAATTTGGTAACAAATTCTCTAAACTCCCCAAGCATGGGGAACCCTCAATATACGCAATTCCTACGCATTATTCAGAGGGAGGGCACAGCCCAAAAACAAAAAAAGGATAGGAATAGAAAAGAAAGCGAGGAAGTAAAATATGAAGAAAATGAAAAAAGTCATGGCTCTGTTACTCAGCTTAGTCATGGTACTTGCAATGAGCGTAGTAGCATTTGCAGATGAAGCAACTTACACAATTACAATCAAAAATGCAGAAACAGGTCACACTTATGAAGCTTATCAGATTTTTGCTGGTACATTGAGTGAGGGTGTTTTATCAGATATTAATTGGGGTAAAGATGTTAAAAGTTTTACATATGAAGGTACTAATGATGCAAAGAATATTGCAAAGGCGTTAACACCAGCAAAAGCAGAGGAGTTTGCATCTGTTGCAGGTAGTAATTTAAAGTCAACTACATCAGGAACGTATTCTAATGGAAAAATAACAGGTTTAACAGCTGGATATTATCTGGTAAAAGATAAAGATGGTTCAGTTAGTGGTCAAAGTAGTTATACAAGTTATTTATTAAGGGTAGCAGGAAATGTTGAAGTAACACCTAAAACTGGAGTTCCGACTGTAGAAAAGAAAGTAAAGGAAAATGTAAAAACAGTAAATGAGGGCGGAACAGAGACAGATAGTAATATTCCAAGTTATCAGATCCCTGCTAAATATAATGATGTAGCAGATTATAACATTGGCGATAAAGTACCATTTCAGTTAGTGGGAACTATGCCATCTAATGTTGATAAATATGTGCATTATTACTATGAGTTTGCTGATACACTTTCAAATGGTTTAACATACAATAAAGATGCAGTTGTTAAAATTGATGGCAACATTATTGACAGTAGTAAAGTAAATGTTGAAAAGAGTGGAAATTCTTTGAAAGTAATATTTAATGATATCAAGGAAGTTGCAGCAGTAACAAAAGATAGTATTGTAACTGTAGATTACACAGCAACATTAAATTCAAATGCAGTTATCGGATTAGATGGAAACCCAAATGAGGTAAAATTAATTTTTTCAAATAATCCAAATATGACAGGCGATGGAACAGGAAAGCCAACTGATACAGGTGAAACACCAATAGATAAGGTTATAGTGTTTACATATGAATTGGATGTAGAGAAGGTTGATGGTACCGAAAATACTAAGAAATTAGCAGATGCAGAATTTGTATTGAAGAGAAACTCTGGAGAAAATACAGAATACGCAGTTGTAACTAATGGAAAATTAGAAAAATGGGTAGACAGTATTGCTGATGCAACTAAGCTCGTTACAGGTGTTGATGGTCTTGTTAAGGTAGCAGGTTTAGATGATGGAACATACTACTTAGAAGAAACAAAAGCACCAAGTAAATATAATAAGTTATCAGAAGATGTGACAATTGTTATTTCTGCATCCACAGTAAATAATCAGACTTGGAATGGAACAGCATCAGATGCACTTACAAAGATTGATGTAACAGCAAATGGTGAAAAAAGTGACGGTAATGTGAATGACGGTAGTGTAAAAGTTACAGTAGAGAATAATCAGGGTTCAACCCTTCCTACTACCGGTGGCATGGGTACCACAATCTTCTACGTTGTTGGTTCTATCCTTGTTCTTGGCGCAGCTATCCTTCTGATCACCAAGAAGCGCATGAGCGCACGCTAATTGTTTTGTCAGCACGATTGATTCGTTAATAATTAATCAGTTAAACAGAGCAAAAAAGTTATTTGTGCGAGAGATGACTATCATTACGTAAACGGTAGCCGAGGCTCCTTCGTAGAACATCCGGGTAACACAAAGAAACAAACTAGGTTGCAATCGGATGCCTCTTTTGAGGCATCCAGATACAACCGTGAGGAGAGCTTATGAAGTGGATCAAAAAAAATATGACTACCATCTTATTACTCTTGATTCTCTTGGTAGGTCTGTCCTTGCTGCTGTATCCGACCGTCAGCGATTATTGGAACTCGCTGCATCAGTCGAGAGCAATTGCCACATATGCACAGGCAGTTGCCGAAGTAGATGATAAGCAGTATGAGCATATGTGGGATGATGCTTACGAATATAACCAGCAGCTTAAAAGTAAGTCAAACCGCTGGATCATGACAGACGAAGAGCGAGAAGAATATGAATCACTGTTAGATGTCAGTGACAATGGAATCTTAGGATATATAGAAATTCCAAAGATCAAGGTTTCGCTTCCAATCTATCATGGTACAGACGAAGGTATCCTTCAGATTGCAGTTGGTCATATCGAAGGTTCATCGCTTCCAGTTGGAGGACCTGGAACACATGCCGTATTATCAGGACACAGAGGTTTGCCCTCTGCTAAGCTTTTTACCAATTTGGATGAGCTGGTAGTAGGCGATGAATTTTTAATTCGTGTTCTGGATGAAACATTGACATATGAGGTAGATCAGATTCGGATTGTAGAACCGGATGATCTGTCAGATCTGGAGATTGAAGAAGACAAAGACCTGTGTACACTGGTCACTTGTACCCCGTATGGAATCAATACGCATCGTCTTCTAGTTAGAGGACACCGCGTAGAGACAAAGGCAAGCGCAAGTGCCATTCGCGTAACAGCGGATGCGATTCAGATAGAACCAAAGTTGGTTGCACCAGCTGTAGCAGTGCCGATTCTAGTAGTGCTGTTGATCTGGGTTCTCTTGCATAGCCGCAAGAGAAAGCGATAATAGGAAGGAGACAAGAGGGTATGAAAAGTATGAAAGTAAAGCGATATTTGCAAGGCCTGTTATTGATAATATGTCTGCTAGTAACATCATGCGCACAGATTATAGCAGTCAATGCAGACGAGCAGGATGTTTCATTGGAGATTACATTGGAAGATGAATCAACTCCTATGGAGGGCGTTATCTTCAGCATGTATCAGATCACAGACGGCATCACGGCACCAGACGGACAGTCATTAAAGTTTATGCCTGATTTTGAAGATTGTGGTTATAAGACAGATGTGAAGACTGCAAAAGAGCTGGTTGCACTGAGTAGACGCTTAAAGATCTGGATAGATGAGAACGACATTCAGCCGACCTATACACTGGCAACAGATGTGACAGGACGCTGCAGTATTTCTTCTATTCCATTTGGTATGTACCTGATTGTTCCAAGTTCCTATGATGATTATGGCCCAGTAGTTATGTCACTTGTATTTCTTCCGGGACGCGATGCAAACGGTGATTTGATCTACCAAAACCGCATTATTCCAAAGCATTCCATTCCAGAAGAAGATGAGCCGGACGGACCAACCAATCCGCACGAGAGTAATTCAACGACACCAGAAGAGACAAGTCCAGAAGAAACAACTTCAGACGAGAGTACGTCATCTGAAGAAGAGACAACACCGTCAGAGCCAACAAGCCCAGCGGAGTCAACGACGCCGTCAGAGAGCAGAACACCGGAAGAAGAGTCGAATCCATATCAGCCAACGACTCCGGCAGCACCAACGACACCAAGCCAGCCAACACCAACCACAGCACCACAGACAACAGCGCCGCAGCCCACCACACCGCCAGAATCACCAAGACGTATCCTCGGTATCGAAGATCCAACAGGACGCATCGGTATGATGATGGTCACAGCAGGCGTAGGATTAATGGCAATCGCAATTGTGCTGATAGTAAGAAGAGAACTGAAAAAATAAAATTTGTGACAAAAGTTAAATATAGGTTTTTCATTGGCCGTCCGCTACAATAGTAGTGGGCGGTTAATTTTCTGTTCAGATTGAATTGTGAATCCAATGACAACCTGTCCAAAATATGGTATGATATTGATAAGGAAATGATCTTTAAAACGATGGTGTGAACGAAGGGCTGATAGGCAGGAAGGATAGGTGCACGATATGGAAAGAAAAACAACGGAGCCGGTTGGCATGAAGATTCGGCAGGCAAGGCTGCCTGTTGGCATTGATCAGTTTGAAAAACTGCGTGAGGGTGGATATTATTATGTGGACAAAACGGAGCTAATTGAGCAAGTGATTGAAGAGGGATGTGAGGTAACATTGTTTACTCGTCCACGCCGTTTTGGAAAAACATTGAATATGAGTATGCTTCAATATTTTTTCGAGATTGGAATGGATCCAACACTTTTTGACGGACTTTATATTGCGCAAAATAAAGATCTGTGCGATGTCTATATGGGCAGGTATCCAGTAGTTTCGATCAGCTTAAAGGGAGTGGATGCGGATTCGTATGAAAAGGCACGGGCACAGCTGATCCGCATTATCAATAAAGAGGCACGAAGACATCGTGCCTTGTTGGAAGATGAAAAAATGGATGCAATTGATAGAGAGCTTTTTGTGCAGTTCTTGGATCGTCAGATGGAGGACGATACTATTACAAGCAGTCTTCAGGAGCTTACGGAATTGCTGGAAATCCATTTTTCTCAAAAGGTCGTGGTGCTAATTGACGAGTATGATGTGCCATTGGCAAAGGCTTATGAAAATGGATATTATGATGATATGGTATTGCTGCTTCGAAATATGTTTGGCAATGTTCTTAAGTCAAATGACAGTTTGGCTTTTGCTGTGCTGACCGGGTGTCTTAGAATTGCGAAAGAGAGTATTTTTACTGGACTGAACAACTTTAAGGTTTATTCGATTACAGATCAGGAATTTGATGAGACTTTTGGTTTTACAGATGCAGAAGTAAAGGCGATGCTGCAATACTATGGATTACAAAACTACTTTGATGTGGTTAGAGAGTGGTATGACGGCTATCGTTTTGGTAAAGCTGATGTCTATTGTCCGTGGGATGTAGTGAATTACTGCAGTGATCACCGGAAAAATCCAGATGTTGAGATGAAAAATTATTGGATGAATACGAGCGGAAATGAAGTTATTCGCCATTTTGTTAACAGTATGAAGGAACCGCATATGCTGACAAAAAGTGAGCTGGAGATGTTGGTGAGCGGCGATACTGTGACAAAACGGGTGGACGAGATGATCACATATAAGGAACTATATGCCAGCATGGACAACCTTTGGAGTACGCTATTTATGACGGGATACCTGACACAGCGAGGATACCTTGGAAACGGCTACTATCGTCTTGCCGTGCCAAACCGTGAGATCTGCAGCATTATTATTGATAGGGTGCTGGTACTGTTTCGCGAGGAAGTAGTTCAGAATGGGGAACTTCTTGACAGTTTTTGCAAAGCTATTCTTGCAGTAGATGCCAGAAAAGTAGAACAACTGCTGACAAAATATATGGGACAAACGATCAGCGTGCGTGACAATTTTGCAAGGTCGCTCCATGAGAATTTTTACCATGGGCTAATGCTTGGAATCCTTGGCTATCAGCAAAATTGGGAGATTTTGTCTAACCGGGAATCAGGTGATGGTTTTAGTGATATCCAAATCGAAACAAAAGGAATGGAAGAAAGCGTAGGAATTGTGATAGAGCTAAAGTACAGTAGCGAAGAAAAAAAGATGGAACAGGATTGCCGTGAGGCCTTGCAGCAGATCAAAGATAGGGATTATGATCAGGCACTTAGAAACCGTGGCTATAAAAAAATATTGAACTATGGCATTGCTTTTTATCATAAAAAGTGCTGCGTACTCGCTCAAAGCTAAAGTCGTGAGTTTTCAAGGGGAGCCACCGTACCTGTCCTAAGTGGCTTCTCAATAAGAATCTCGTTTAATACTTATAGTCACCTTGTACTTGCGACGATTGCGTCGCAACTTTAAGGTGAGAGCAGTAGATTCCGTTAGGAAATACAAGAAACATTTGGAAAAAAATTGTATATTAGGGCTTTCGTAACTTAAGTTGGCGGTGAGACGAATTGATTTTGCAAGGTGAAACGTTGTAGCAGGACTTTCAAAACAACGTATGATAATAAGTTGTGTAACAGGTACCTGCGGAAAAGTGACACCGACAAAACAATCGTCGAACCGCCTTCATACACTCCAACTTTGCTTGACTTTGCGCATGTAAAAGTGTACAATAACAGCAGAAAATTTGGAGGTGAATTTAGTGCTTAGAAAGAAGGAAGATGAGAAATACTTTAAAATCGCTGTCACGGGAGTAGCCATCCTGCTGATCGGGATGGTCTGCTTCTTTTTGTTTTATCGAATCCGCGGATTTGGCGCCTTTTTTCATGATCTGATAGGCATTTTGGAGCCGTTTATCTATGGTTTTGTTATTGCTTATGTGCTTAGGCCGACATGTCGCTGGTGGGAGAAAGAATTAAGGAAGCTTTTAGTGCGCGCCCATGTAAAACATGCGCAGGGAATTGCATCTGCACTGGCAATCACATTTTGCGAGCTTTTAACACTTACTATTGTAACTGCATTATTTATGCTTGTAATTCCTCAGGTTATAACAAGTATATTGTCGCTTGTAAGTGTGCTGCCAGATCAACTTGACAACAGCAATAAGTGGCTTCACGATATGTTAGAAAAATATCCGACTATGCAGCAAAGCTGGGATGGTTTATATGCAGAGCTGTCCACACGTCTGCGTGAATGGTTAAAGACAGATTTGACACCGATGCTTCAGACTATAATCAACGGTCTTAGCAATCAGGTAGTAAATATTGTTGGTTTCTTAAAAAATGCATTTTTAGGATTGATCGTTTCTATCTATCTGCTTGCAGGACGAAAACGTTTTCTTGCGCAGGGCAGACTGATTCTTTACGGTGTTTTTAAGGAAAAATGGGCAAAGCTGATTGAGGATGAAATCATTTATGCCGATAAGATGTTTAGCGGCTTTTTAATGGGTAAGCTTGTTGATTCACTGATTATTGGAGTGATCTGTTTTATTGGAACGTATATGATGGGAATTAAGTCAGCACTTCTTGTCAGTGTCGTTGTCGGTGTGACAAATATAATTCCATTTTTCGGACCGTACATTGGTGCAGTTCCATCAACTCTTTGGCTGCTTCTGGAAAATCCGCTTCATGCATTTTATTTTTTGATCTTTGTTATTGTGCTTCAGCAGATTGACGGAAATATTATTGGACCGAAGATTCTTGGTAATTCCACAGGCTTGTCTAGCTTTTGGGTATTGTTTTCTATCTTGTTCTTTGGCGGACTTTGGGGCTTTGTCGGCATGATTATCGGCGTACCGTTCTTTGCAGTTATCTATGATGTTATCACAAGACTTGTAATGAGAGGACTTCGCTATAATCAAAGAGACGATATGTTAATGGCATATGATGAGCAATATGTCAAAAAGTCAAAAATAACGCCGCGGCAGGAAAAGCTTTGGTCAGAGGAAGAAGAAAAGCAGGAGATGACACAGGAAAAAACAGAGCAAAAAGAACAGCCAGAAAGTATTATAAATGAAGGCGAGTCAGACGAGGACAGAAAGGAACTTTAATGGCAACAATACTTGAATGCAGTGAGCTGACGAAAAAATATGGTTCACACAGAGCGGTAGATAATTTGAATCTGCAGATTGAACGTGGTCGTGTCTATGCGCTGCTTGGTCCAAATGGAAGCGGAAAAAGTACGTTTATGAAGATGGCGGCAGGGCTGATTCATCCAAGCAGCGGCAAGATTTTATTTGAGGGGGAGTCAGTTGGTAAAAATAGTAAGGCAAAGACAGTCTATATGCCGACAGAATCGTATTTTTACTCATATATGACATGGAAGGATGCCGGTCATTATTTTGCAGACTTTTATGAAGATTTTAAGCCGCAGGTATATGAACAGCTATTGTCAGCATTTTCATTGGAACCTAAAATGAAGATTTCAAAGATGTCTTCTGGTATGATGGCAAAGGGTAAGGCAGCGCTCGCACTTTCGCGTGATGCAAGTCTTATTATGCTTGATGAGCCGCTAAATGGCATTGACATTATTGCGAGAGATCAGATTTTGGAAACGATTCAAAAGTATTGCTCTCCAACGAAAACGTTTCTTGTGTCAAGTCATCTTGTCGATGACTTAGAGCGCATGACAGATGATGCTATATTTATGAAAAATGGTGGTCTTGTCATGTGTGGCAAGGTGGATGAGTTGACAAAACATCACGGAAAAACAATGACAGAGCTTTACAAAGAAGTTTATAGCGACTGTGTGATGTGATCATTTGGAGGACAGAAAAATGTTTCGTTTATCAAAGTATGAGCTTCGTAAAAATAGAACGGCACTATTTGTTTTGCTTGCAGGACTGGCAGCGCTGCAGATTTGCTTTTTGATTGCACTTCGCGGAAAGACGCAGGACTATGCAATCATATGGTCAACTATTCTTGTTTTGTATGCAGTAGTGTGCTATTTTGCCGTGTTTATTTTTGCAATTACTAATTATTATAGGGAAATTAATTCAAAGACAAGCTATCTTGTGTTTATGACGCCTGTGAGCGCTCTTTCCATAATATTGTCAAAGATGCTGACTGTTCTTGTGCTTGGAGTGATACTTGCGGCAGCGCTTGGTGCACTGGGATGGCTTGATTTTTCACTGTTTTTAAATCACTATTCCGTGTATAAAAGCATGGGTGAGGTGATTTCAGAGGTAATGAAAAACTTTGGAATTGATACAGTACAGGTAGCATCAATGGCGCTGTTTGGTATTATTACGTTTCTGCTTTCTGTGTTTTCTACAGTGGCTATGCTTTATCTTTGCATTACACTGGCGGCAACACTCTTGCAAAACAGTAGATTGAAGCTTGTTGTTACGATTGCGCTTTTTGTGGCTGGCATATATGCAGAGTCAAAGATTCAAGGCGTAATTACAGATCTGCATCCGATGGTATATCGTGATACAGTTGATTTGATTTATCTTTTGCAGCAGTCATGGCCATATGCACTTGCTAATCTGGCTGAGCTGGCACTTTTTATGATTCTTACAACGTGGCTTTTGGAAAAAAAGCTGTCGCTGTAACATGTGTTAGATAGGCAGCTGCATTTTTATGGGGAAAGATGAAATGGTTGATGTAGAAGAGTTAATGAGTAAAATTAAATCCGGTGTTTGGAGTACACAGGATGCATTTAATTGTACACAGGATTTAGAGCAGGAGTATCTGCAGAGCAGTAAGACAAAAGAGTGGCGTGAAGATTATAGTCTTGCCGTGTATTTTACCAGCTATGGTATCTTTGCCAGCAGCTACCGCGAGTGTGTATTTCCTATGATTGAACTTTGCCAGAAGCTGTTGGAGGACTGTCCTAATTCGGCAGATCAGGCATTGTATTATCTGGCGCTTATGCGTCTTTATTTCGTAACTGGTTTTCAGCCTAAAATTGTGGAATATGGACTTAAATATGTGGAGACTGGCTATGCAAACAGAATGAATTTAAAATCTACCTATAATAGTATTGTAGTTGCTTTTACAGAGAATGATCTGTTTGAAGAGGCATTATATTATCTGGAAAAAATGATTGACGTTACAAGAAAAGATCCGGCAGCAGAAGGAGTGGATTTTTGGAATAGTGATATTATCAATGAAATTGTGTACCTTGACAGTCTTGTATATATTAAAATTGGACTCGGACAGCTTGATGATGCAGCTGATGCGGCGAAGGGCTTAGAGAAACTGATTAAAACGAAGGTGCCTGATGATCAGAAATCATTTTTTGACATTCAAAAAGAGTTTACCTGTCTTTATCTGCAATTGTATATGCAGCCGCAGTCAGAAGAAGTGGCAGATGAGTTTGTTCATTATATTAATAAGCTGCAGTCATCAGGGTTCGCACAGAGCGGAATTTCATTTTGTATCAGATATTTTGCAGAATTTATGAAGCTTCTTCTTGTTAAGAATCGTTTTTCGGATGTAATTGAAATTGGAAAATTTCTTGCTAAATCAGAACTGTTTACTGGTAGTACAAGCATGATCTACAGCCTTATGATGAAGGCATCTGAGCAAATGCAAAATTCCAGACATCCTAGTGAGTATGAGCAGATTAGCAAGCGCTATATTGAGGTGTTAGAGCAGGAACAGAATAATTATAATGCTATGGTGCGTTCTTTGACGCAGGAAGAGCTTCGTCTTATGCGTCTTAGAAAGACGATGGCAAGAGATTCACTTACGGGCTGTCGTAATCGCGCTACATTTGAGATTGAGGGAGTGCGTTATCTTAGCGATCACGCAGAGGGATGTCTTGTATTTATTGATTTGGATTTCTTAAAGGAAGTAAATGATAAGTATGGTCATGAAAGTGGAGATCAATATCTGCTTCAATTTGCTAAGATGATGAAAAACGCATTGAGCCACAATGAGTTTTTGTACAGATATGCAGGTGATGAATTTATTGTGCTGTCTAACCGCAGTAAACTTAAAATAGAAATGATGCTTGATGAGCTTTTAATGAAGAATCCGATTGTGTTTATGCTGCAGGAAGAAGCGCGCCACATCAGCTTTTCATACGGAGTGGTAGAATTTGGTGAAATGCCGGGCGATATTTATACGATGATTCGTGAGGCAGATCACAGAATGTACCAGTGCAAGGCAAAAAATCATAGTCGGCTGCAGAAGAAGGAGAACACAATATGAATTATGCAGAAATTAAGGAATATGACATTGCCAATGGTCCAGGTGTGCGCATGACGCTTTTTGTGAGCGGATGCCGTCATCACTGCAAAAATTGTTTTAATGAGATTGCGTGGGATTTTAATTATGGCAATTTATTTGATGAAACAGTGGAGGATGCGCTTGTAGAGAAACTAAACAGCAGCGTTGTTAGAGGACTTACACTGCTTGGAGGAGAGCCGCTTGATCCATCTAATCAGCCTGGAGTATTAAAACTGCTTCGAAAGGTTAAAAAGCAATGTCCCGGTAAGGATATTTGGTGTTATACTGGTTATGTGTGGGAAAAGGACGTTTGCGGATGGATGAGCGAGCAATGTCCTGAAACAAAGGAAATTTTATCGCTGATTGATGTTTGCGTGGATGGTCCTTTTATTGAAGCACGCAAAAATATTTCACTTCAGTTTCGTGGTTCTGAGAACCAGCGCCTGATTGATGTTTCGAAAACACTTCAGACAGGAGAAGTTGTTTTGTGGACAGAATAAAAATAGAATATATTTACTTGGCAGCGATTATTGCTGCATTTGTTGCAGTACTTATAATTGGATTTTTTCTGCGCCGGAAATTTCGCAAATATCAGCCAGTTCAGGATGGATTGGAATTTGAAGTATTGTGTACGCAGATTTTAACGGCGAAAGGATATGAGAATGTAGAACTGACACCAACAACAGGAGATTATGGCGTTGATATATTTGCAGAAAAGGATGGAGTGCGCTGGGCATTTCAGTGCAAATATTATACTAATCCAGTTGGGGTGCGCGCTGTGCAGGAAATTTATAGCGGACGCGATTTTTATCATTGCATGGTAGGTGTTGTTATGACGAACAGCCGCTTTACGAAGAATGCGGTGACGCTTGCAAATGAGCTGAACATTCTTCTTTGGGATGGAAACATGCTTGATAAATTGCTCCTTTAAAAGATCAGCCCGGAAGTTTTTGCTTCCGGGCTTTTATCATGGGATAAGATTGTAGTGTACCAGTGCATTTTCAATTCCGTCATCGAGAATATCAGTTGTGACATATTCAACGTGAGAGCGAAGAGAAGGAGTTCCGTTTCCCATTAAAATACTGTGCTGTACATAATCAAGCATTGGAAGATCATTCATGGAATCGCCAATTACATAGCAGTCATCTAGTGACAGTCCGAAGCGGTCTGCGAGAAACTGAATGCCAGTTGCCTTGCTGTAGGCATGCATACAAAATTCACCGAATCCGCCGCCTCGATTAATGTAAGTAAACCATGGAGATACTGCCTTTACAAAGGAAGCACTGTCGCTTTCTGGCGTTTCCCAGGTAACAAATTTGTTAAAGCATTTATTTGGAATATCTACATTCTCTCTGTGGTTTGGGAAGCGGTCATAGAGAGATTGTCTGGAAGCATTCATAGGTATGGACAGATCAAAATAAAAATAATCTGGTCCCTCAAGCAAAAGCTCCATATGATAACGGCGGGCTGCATCAATAACAGCAGCATGCGCCTCAGAAGGAACTGTAGCAGTAAGAAGGTGTTCGCCACGGTATAAGATATGAGCACCGCAGGCGCATACATAGCCATCAAAGCCAATACGAAGAATGTATGGCTGCTCAATTACATTAAATAAGGTACGTCCGGAATTAATAAATGCCAGATGACCGCGGCGGCGAAGTTCCTGAATTGCATAGACAGTGCTCTCCGGGAGTGTTTGATTGCCATCTTCAGTAATCAGCGTGCCGTCAATATCAAAGAAAACTATTTTTTGCTTCATAATAAAAATCCTTTCATTTGAAATGCGAAAAAAGAATGCCTGCATTCTAGGGGAAATTATAAATTGTTTGTCGAAAAAAAACAAGAAGAATTTTGAAAAAAAGGAAAAAAAGTGGTTGACAATTGGCGAAAGGAGTGGTATTATATTCAACGTTGCAGCGAACAACGGCAACACAACAATGACAACTTAGAAACAATTTGAGAAATTTTACGAATAGAGAAATAATTTCTCAAAAAGAAACAAAAAAAGTTGAAAAAAGTGCTTGACAAACGCAAGCAACTGTGATATATTAGATGAGCTGTCGCTGAGACGGCAAAGAAAAATCACAAAGAACCTTGATAATTGAAC
>NZ_JAXWCK010000021.1:0-31706 GCF_037349415.1 Anthropogastromicrobium sp. | reverse complement strand
TCTGTGCCTGCTTCATTAAATTGTTCATATTGCCCGGCATACCGCCTGGGAATCCACCTCTTTTTGCCATGTCTTTACTTTTCCTTTCAACTATAAATTTAATTATTCATCTTCAACACCAATTTCCATATTGATTCCCTCAATATGGCTGCCTCTTGTGATGCGCGGCATCGCCTCACCTGCCTCAAGAAGCTTCGCAGTAATTGAAAATTCCTTCTGATACTGCTTATTTAACATCTGCCGAAGCTCTTCCATACGTTCCTGTCGAAGCATCAGCTCATAGTTAAATTTGTTTGTGAATACAATGCACAGGCCTTTTGCCTTATCATAGCTTATATTGGTTCCCATCAAAATCGAATTCATAAATCCCGACTGCATGTGAGAAAGCTTCTTCCACTCACTGCTTATCTTTTGATAGTCCTCATATTCGGCCTCACTTAATTCAACAGTCTGCGCTGCTTTTTGCATAACAGGCTGCTTTGCATCGCCCTCAAAATAAGAATCAAAAATGCTTCCAGACTGCTGTGGTTCTGTATTATTAACAAAACTGCCAGAAGCAATTTTCTCCTCAATTTGATCCAGTCTCACACGAAGACTCTCTATATCATCCTCCATCTGCGGCTGCATCATCTTAATAATTGCCATCTCAATAAGTACTCGTTTTGAGACAGCAAATTTGAGCTGATTTGAAAGCTCTGAACATATCCTGATATTTCTCATCAGCACACTAAGCGCCACCATCTTTGATTCTTCTCGAAGCGCCTCATAATTTTCTTTTGTCATCTCAAGTGCCTGCGCACTCTGGTCTGCTGTCTGCACCAGCATAAGATTTCGCAGATACCAGATAAAGTCTGTGACAAATTGGCTAAGATCGCGTCCCTGTGAACTGATTTCATCCATCAGCTGCACGCATCCTGGCACATCACATCGTATAATCAGGCGAAGCAGCTTAGAAAATACCTGTGTATCTACTGCACCGAGTACATCTAGCACCTTCTCATACGTCAGCCTCTGACCATAATAGAATGAAATACATTGTTCCAAAAGACTTAATGCATCTCGCATCGCTCCATCAGCTGCTTTTGCTACGTAGCGAACTGCATCCTCATCTGCCTCGACACCTTCTGCCTTAAGCAGATTGGAAACCTGATCTGCTATTACATTATTTCCAATTCGCCTGAAATCATATCGCTGACATCTCGACAAAACCGTGATAGGTATTTTATTTACCTCTGTCGTTGCTAAAATAAAAATCACATATGCCGGCGGCTCCTCAAGCGTTTTTAAAAGCGCATTAAAAGCCCCCGCCGACAGCATATGCACCTCATCTATGATATAGACGCGATATTTTCCTTCTGTCGGCGAGTACTGAACCTGATCACGAATCTCTCTGATATTATCGACACCGTTGTTTGATGCCGCATCAATTTCAGCCACATTTACCGAACGTCCCTCAAGGATCGACCGGCACACCGCACATTCATTGCACGGGCTTCCATCCACAGGATGCTCACAGTTGACGGCACGCGCCATGATCTTTGCAATCGTGGTTTTTCCTGTTCCTCTCGTGCCGCAGAACAGATAAGCATGACCTATGCGGTCTGAAATAATCTGATTTTTTAAAGTCCGTACAATGTGCTCCTGCCCTCTTACATCTTCAAATCGGGCAGGACGCCATTTGCGGTATAATGCTGTATATGCCATTTACAATTAATCTCCAAATGAAATTCCCATGAGCTTTGCTTCCTGAACCATCTCATCATCCGGCTGGATCATTTTAAGCTTTCCTGCAACATCTGCTAACGGAATCTTTGCGATATGATTGTTCTTCATACCTACCAGGTAGCCAAACTCTCCGTCTAAGATCATCTTGCCTGCTGCTGCGCCAAGTCTTGTTGAAAGGACACGGTCATAAGGGCACGGACTTCCACCTCTTTGCATATGACCTGGAACTGCTACACGCACCTCCTGTCCAGTCAGCTCAGAAATCTTTGCACCAATCTCGTAAGAGATAGATGGATACTGACGCGTTGCAATATATTTCTTATATTCTTTCTTTGAAAGTGCAGCCTGCTCCTTGGAGATTGCACCCTCAGCAACAGCAATGATTGAGAAACGCTTTCCTTCCTTAGCACGCTTATTTACAGCTGCTGCCACCTTATTGATATCATACGGAATCTCTGGAACAAGAATGATATCTGCTCCGCCTGCAATACCTGCATGAAGCGTAAGCCATCCTACCTTATGACCCATTATCTCCACGATAAAAACACGTCCGTGTGAAGCTGCAGTTGTATGGATACAGTCAATAGTCTGTGTAGCCAGATTGATAGCACTCTGAAAACCAAAGGTAACATCAGTTCCCCACAGATCGTTGTCAATTGTTTTTGGAAGTCCGATGACGTTAAGTCCTTCCTGACGAAGAAGATTTGTCGTCTTCTGGCTGCCATTTCCGCCTAATACTACGAGACAGTCAAGCTTTAGCTTCTTGTAGGTATTCTTCATTGCCTCTACCTTATCAAGACCATTCTCATCCGGGACACGCATCAGCTTAAATGGCTGTCTGCTCGTACCCAAAATCGTACCGCCATTTGTCAGAATTCCTGAAAAATCCTTTGATTTCATAATACGGTAATCCTCATAGATCAGTCCGCGATAACCTTCGATGAAACCAATGATTTCAACATCCTTTCTCTGATTATATAGCGTCTTTGCAACACCTCTCATGGTTGCATTCAAGCTCTGACAATCTCCGCCGCTGGTTAACATTCCAACTCTCATCGTATCTTCCTCCTTATAATTTAGGATTTCAGCTATATCAATGGCAAAACTAACCCATCGTAGTTTTTATTATACAAAAAAAGAGCTGTCGATGCAACAGACAACTCCTAAAAAACTCTTTTTCTTTTGATATATCATTTTTTTTGCGCATCCCGGCTTCGAATGCCACCCCCAGACGTTACCTCTGCAGCCTGCTCGGCTCAGGCACCCTCACGGCACACAAGAGATTCTGCTTAATGCTGCTTCGTTCCCGACCTGACATGGTTCACAGAGTCTTGTTGCGTAAGACCCAAACTTCAACGCCACTTACAAAGGGCAGCTCCACAAGTGAAACACCCTCAGCCGGAATATGACCCCTACTATAGCGGATTGAAGGTACAAGGCACCGCTACCGCCCCGGCTGCGCATCCATAATTGTATCGGATATTTCTTCGTTTGTCAAGGGGCGTTTCTTCTTTTTTACCCTGATACGTTTAAAAAACTCTGACAATATCTGCGAGCATTCCTGTTCCAAAACACCCTTTGTGATCGGAATCTGATGATTAAACTGCTGCATATCAAGCAAATTTATAATGGAACCAGCACACCCTGCCTTTGCATTCATTGCACCTATAACCACACGATCAAGACGTGCCTGCACGGCTGCTCCGGCACACATCTGGCATGGCTCAAGCGTCACGTACATCGTACATCCCTCCAGACGCCAGTCACCAAGCTTTTTCGATGCTTTTTTCATAGCTGCAAGCTCTGCATGGCCAAGCACTGAGCTTTCTATATTTCTTCTGTTATAGCCTCTGGCAATGACTTTTCCATCACAAACGATAACACAGCCAATTGGAACTTCATCAATAGCTGCTGCCTTTTTGGCCTGTGTAAGTGCCTGACGCATAAATTTTCGGTCTTCCTTTTCTCTAAGCCTTGCCTGTTCTTCCAAAAGCTGCTCGTTCTCTGTTGCCATTGTTTTCCCTTTCTTCTGTTTTTGATGTGTTTTTAACCAAATGCAGGATTCACCGTTTTTTGTTGATCTGCAACTGTCATCTTTGCTTCCTTTTTTTCACCCTGATCATCTGCCGGAAATACAATCGGCACACACCAGTAGCCAAAGTCTCCTGCTGACGCTTTTTTTGATTTAACGGAGCGAAAACAATAAAAGCCAAACATCTGCGCCATCAATTCCTCACTCTTTTCATAATTGCCAGGCACCCAAAGCTCATAACGTCCTTGTGTCACTTTTGCAAATACAATATAGCGGTACTTCACAAAACTGTACATCAAAAATCCATTATTGCTTAACATCCAATTTGGACGAGGAAGACGGCCAATATCTGCTGGCATTACCTTTAAACAAACTACTGTATCACCCGGAAGCGTCTCAATATGCTGATACGCTGTACTTAACTGTGCCCAAACAGCATCTGCCTTGTCTTGTCCCTGTTCTATTTTGTTTGTTTCTTTGCTATCAGTCTCACAGCAAACTTCCATCGTTTGAAGTTCTTCCTGAGGCTGATTTTCCAAAACCTGTTCATCTTCAGACTGTGCTGTTTGTTTTGCTCGATCCTTCTCAAACAGTGAGAGTCCAAAATACTGGTCATCCCAGACAGTTGCATAAGCGTTTGAAAACGGCTTCTGTCTGCCTGCCACAATTCCGCTAAGCTGCTCAAATTTAATCTCGCTTCCTGCAAGATAAACGCCGTTATTGATGTACTGGAGCTGTCCTTTTCCATTTTTTACAACCATACGGCCAAGCGGCACACAATCGCATCCATCCTTTGTATGATAAAAGCCAAATACATGCAAAATTTCAGCCTGCTCATTATTTTTTACAGACAGGAAAATACGCTGTACATCTCCTCTGATTTCTATCTTTGCAAACCCGCAGTTTTCCTTTTTTTGATCACCCTCATACTCAAAAAGATATGAGAGGAAGCGCTGATACTGTGCCATATTGATACCTTCCTTTCCTTATATGTATTCTAAATAAGTACATATGAAAGAAAGATATCTTTTAGAACAATTTAATTCGCGCTTTTTGACAATGCATCAGAAAGTGCTGCAAACTGCTCAAGTGTCAGCGTTTCTCCACGCACGTTTGCTGCTAAACCAATGCTTTCAAGCACAGCTGCAAGCTCTTCCTTTGATTTGTTTAAACCGCCTACGTTATATAGGCCATTTACTAGTGTTTTTCTTCTCTGATTAAAGGATGCTCGTATAATGTCAAACATCAGCTTTTCATTTTTTACTGCCACTGGTTTTTTATGACTTGTCAGACGGATAACAGCGCTTCCAACATTTGGTCTTGGCATAAAACAGTTTGGCGGAACATTTGCCACGATATATGGTTCTGCATAAAACTGTACAGCAAGAGACAATGCACCATAATCCTTTCCGCCAGGAAGTGCCTGCATACGCTGTGCGACCTCCTTTTGTACCATAACAGTCACACTCTCCATAGGTACATGACTCTCAAATAATCCCATTAAAATTGGTGTAGTAATATAATACGGAAGATTTGCAACTACCTTGATGCGTTTTCCCTCGCACTTTTCTTCCACGAGCTTGTTAATATCAAGCTTAAGAACATCATTATGAATAACCGTAACATTATCATATGCAGACAGCGTGTCCTGTAAAATCGGAATCAGATTGTCATCGATTTCAACTGCAAATACATGTTTTGCAGATTCGCACAGATATTGGGTCAGTGTTCCAATTCCCGGTCCAATCTCAAGTACATAATCCTCTGGTGTGATCTCTGCTGCACGCACAATCTTATCAAGCACATGCGTATCAATCAGAAAGTTCTGACCAAATTTCTTTGCAAAATGAAACTGGTATTTCTGTAATACCTCTATTGTATTCTTTGGATTTCCTAATTCAGCCACAGTTTTCCTCCAATCGGTACAGTCTTTTGGCATTTGCAAGCGTTGTCGTAATAACAGTTTCCTCAGACACCTGCTTGATCTGTGCCAGTTGCTTTACTACTTCTTTTAAATACATTGAATTATTACGTTTTCCGCGATACGGCACAGGTGCCAGATATGGACTGTCTGTCTCAAGCACAATCGAAGAAAGCGGAATTTCTGATGCCACCTCTTTAATTACCCTGGCATTTTTAAAGGTAAGCACACCTCCTATTCCAATGAAAAATCCCATTGAAATATACTCCTTTGCCATAGGCGCTGCATAAGAATAGCAATGAATTACGCCAGTATTTCCTGCCTTAGCAGCCTCCCTCATTATATCCATAGTGTCCTTTGCTGCTTCTCTGCTGTGTATAATAACCGGCAGATCAACCTCTCTTGCAAGTGCAAGCTGGCGTTCAAACCATTTCTTCTGAACTTCTCTCGGTGAGTTGTCCCAATAATAATCAAGTCCGATCTCACCAATTGCCACTACCTTTTTTTCCTGTGCAAGGCTTCGCAGCGTTTCAATATCTTCCTCTGTCATATCAGCTGTGCTGTCTGGATGAACACCAACGGCAGCATATATCTGCGGCCACTTTTTTGAAAGTGCAACCGCACTTTTTGAGGATTTCACAGACGCACCAACGTCCGTGATACAACAAATGCCGGAGGAGAAAATCTCCCCCAGCAATGTATCGCGATCCTCATCAAATGCATCATCATCATAATGCGCATGAGTATCAAAAATCATTCTATATTCCTCTCTGTTACAATCCGAAAAATTTATTCGATTGTCTCTGCAATCTCTGCTGCCGGTGCTTCCTGCACATCAGCTGCTGGTGTATCTGGCTGAGCTGGTGTATCTGGCTGAGCCGGTGTATCTGGCTGGGCCGGTGTATCTGGCTGAGCTGGTGTATCTGGCTGGGCCGGTGTATTTGGCTCTGTCGGCACTGTATCTGGCTGGGCCGGTGTATCTGGCTGAGCCGGTGTATCTGGCTCTGTCGGCACTGTATCTGGCTGAGCTGGTGTATCTGGCTCTGTCGGCTGCGTTGGTGCCGGCTTTGGCTGTGTCGGCTGCGTCGGTGCCGGCTTTGGCTGCGTCGGCTGCGTCGGTGCCGGCTTTGGCTGTGTCGGCTGCGTCGGTGCCGGCTTTGGCTGCGTTGGCTGTGGCTTTGGCTGCGTCGGTGCCGGTGACGTAGATGGCTGTGTTTGTACTGCTGTTGTAGTTGTCGTTGTCTCCTCTGCAGTAGTTGCCTTTGTTTTTTCCTCAGTTGTCTTTTCTTCAGTTGTTTCTTCTTCTGTACTTGTTTCTGCCTCAGAAGAAGTTTCCTCTTCTGTACTTGTCTCTTCCTCTGTAGAAGTCTCTTCCTCTGCTGTCTCCTGCGCAGTGCTTGTCTGCTCCTCAGTTGTCTGAACAATTGTCTGTGGAAGCTTCTTTTTATCCTGCTTTGTTGCAGTAAGCATCTTTGCTGTCGCAATGCCCACAACCACAATACCAGCAAGACAAATTAAAATCATTCCTCCAAGGATTTTATTTGCAATCGACTTTTTCTTTACCGGCTTCTCATCTGATTGGTCTGAAAAATAGGCTTCATTATTTTCATTATCATACGGACCACTTTCCGCCTCATATCCATCATCATACTGTTCTTCCTCGTAAGAACCATCATCGTACTCATCATCCTGATAAGTATCATCATACTGTTCCTCCTCGTAAGAACCATCATCCTGATAATCACTATCATCGTACTCATCTGATGACAGCTCATCATACTCCTGTAAATCTCTGCGCTTAAAAACAGTGCCTACGCTAGTAGCCACCAGACTCTTGCCACAAATCGGGCATACTCTGGTTCCTTCCTCAAGCTTCGCACCACATTTTGGACATATCATCCTCTGATTCCTTTCTGATTATCCTTATTTTGTAATTTCTGCAAATTCATCAGCTTTTCACTGTTCCAGCTGATTTAATGCATTCTCCACGCGTGCATAGCATGCCTGCACACCTGGCCACATAACCTTTGCCTGCTCCATATCACCCGCTCTTAAAGCCTCTGTGATATCATAGCTTACTTCAAACAACAACTTAAAACCCAGGTTTGCACAAATTCCTTTAAGTGTATGTGCCGCACGAAATGCAGTCTCAACATCGCCTGTTTCCATTGCCTGTGTTAACTGACTCATGCTTGGATCCTTCTTAAACATTAATGCAAATTTTTGTATTCTTGCTTCGTTCATGAGGCGCTTGAGAACGTCTTCATAATCTCCCCCCATCGCCTCATAGCACTCTTTTATTGTCATGTTCTCTCCAATCTATTTATGTAACTATAGTTTCCATTTTCATTTTGTATTCTACTCTATCATTTATAAAATTTCAACCTGTTTTCGTTGCTTCCTACAAATAATTAAGTTTCAACAATTTTACTTGGATTATCTCTCATAATACGACTTGTGTAAAGTCGCCCCATATGCTTCTTTAAATATTCACAGCACTCCTCCATATGAGAGGCACGTCCCCTCAAATTGTGGGCATCGCTTGCAACATAATGAAGCATATCCTCCTGCATTAGCTTTTTACAAAAACGCTGTGCACCAAGTCCATTTCTTCCAATCACAGCATCTGCATTGACCTGCATCTCGCACCCCATTTCGATAAGATCTGCGATAAAATCAAAATCTTTTCTCAGCGCACGATAACGCTCAATATGGGCAATAATCGGATAATAGCCTGCTGTCAAAAGAGCATCCGCTCTCTCTTTTATAAAAGCTCTTGTACTGCTGCTTGAAAACTCAGTAAGTACATAGCGTGAATCTGCAAGTGTTGGACGAAAATCTCTGTCTAATGTCTCCACCATCTCCATATTGGCATGAAACTCACATCCCAAATACAGACGGATATTCCTATTTCTTGTTTCATCAACAAGCGTATCATACGCGCTCCAAATATCCTCCATATCAGGTTCAAACATTTCTTTTCGAAAATGCGGTGTCAAAATAATTGTCTCAACACCAGCGTCTATTTCCTTTTCAATCATTGAAAGGGCCATGTCCATATCCTTCGCTCCATCGTCCACCCCTGGCAGAATATGGCAGTGAATATCGTACAAATCTCTCATAAATCACTTTCCTTATCTATTGCTTTCCCTTACATTTCAACGTTATTCTAGCATTTGTTAAGTGCCCTTGTCAACCGCTGAAAATTAGAAGAAATCATTCTTATAAAAGGGTCGGAATAAGGTGATAAATGTGCCAAAAGTGATTGTTTTTTGCACATGACTTTTGTATAATAATGCTGCAATTTGAGACTGGCAAAAATCGGCAGGCCAAATAATAAAAATAAATGAATGGAGGTTCCATTATGTTAGTAAACACAAAAGCAAGAGTCGGTGTATTTTCTATCGCATTAGGCGCATACCTTCCGCAGTTCCCATCATTAGTACCGGAGTTCGAGTCACAGTATGCAGCATTCAAAAAAACTCTTCCAGATACCGTAGAGGTTATTGACGGCGGAATGGTTACCACAAAGGAGCAGGCTATGGAAGCCGGAGATAAGTTCCGTGCAGCAGATGTCGATCTGGTATTTCTCCAGATGCTGACCTACGCTACCTCCTACAACATGCTTCCGGCAATCCGTGATCTTGATGTTCCGGTTGTTTTAGTAAATGTTCAGAAGTTAAAGGCATTAGATTATGAACATACCGATATCGCATCCTGGCTCGGTGAAGGCTATGCATGCGGCGCTGTAGGTGAGGCAGTTGCAGACCTTGAAAGAGCTGGAAAAAGACATGCTGTTATCACTGGTGTTGTTGAAGGCGGTGATCCTGGTGTTCAGGCAGAAATCGAAGACTGGTGTAAAGCAGCTCAGGTAAGAAGAAGATTCCGTGACACAAATATTGCACAGATTGGAAGACCATATCCTGGTATGATGGATCTTTACATTGATGAGACAAATCTGTATAACAGAATGTTCTTATACACAAAGCAGTTTGACTGGGAAAAAATGTGGGCTATCGCAGATGATATTACTGACGAGGATGCGATCCGCGCAAAGGCTCAGGATATTCTGGATACCTTCGAGATTGAGGGCGGCGGCACCATCGAGAAGGTTTGGGATATGGCAAAATATGTTGTTGCTTTTGAGAAATGGGTTAAGGATGAGCACCTTGGACTGATCGCATCTCACTATGACGGATTTGCACAGGGCAAGGCTGGTGTTCTTGACAGTATGCTTATTCCGGCATTCTCTATGTTAATCAAGCAGGGAACTGCATGTGCCGTAGAGGGTGACATGAAGGTTGCCATGGCAATGAGTATCTTAAAAACAATTTCTGGAACAGGACAGCTTTCTGAAATGTACTCCATCGACTTTAACGATGACATCTGTATCATTGGTCACTCTGGAAGCGGCGATGCTGATATCTCTGCAAAGAAGCCAACCATGAAGATCGTTAAGGTATTCCACGGAAAGACAGGCGGCGGCTATCTGACACAGTTCTATCCACATACTGGTCCTGTTACCTACCTGGCAATCACACAAGATGCTGATGGTCACTTCAAGTTTGTTGTAGCAGAAGGTGTAAATGAGGACGGACCGATCCTTTCCTTTGGTGATACTAACATGAGAACACGCTTCACCTGCGGTGCAAGAGAATTTGTAAATCGTTGGAGCGAGGCTGGCCCAACTCATCATATGGCAGCAGCAACTGGAAGACATATTGATACCATCTTGAAGGTAGCAAAGATCTTAAATGTTCCTGTTGAAATTGTAACTAGATAATTACAATTCAAAAATTTACACTTGCATTTTTTGCAATACAAGAATATAATGAAACCCGTAACGGGGAGCTTGCCATTTTGCAGGCTGAGAGTAGACAAAATGCGTCTTGACCCATAACCTGATTTGGATAATGCCAACGTAGGGATATACTATACGTGTTTTTCTTGTACAAAAAAAACATGCGGATATGTCTTTTACAGGCATATCCGCATTTTTGGTATAGTGGAATTTTTTCTGCTATTCCTTATAAAAAGGAGCGAGAATATGCTGAAAGAATGTTTCGACAACGTAAGAAAATCAGTACCGCTTGTACACAACATCACAAACTATGTGACTGTCAATGATGTAGCCAATATCATTTTGGCATGCGGTGCAAGCCCAATCATGTCCGATGAACCAGATGATGTTACGGACATTACCTCCATATGCAGCAGCTTAAACATCAACATTGGTACGCTGCATAAATCCAGCATTGAAGCAATGTATCTAGCTGGAAAAAGAGCAAACGAACTTGGTCATCCTATCCTTTTAGATCCAGTAGGTGCCGGTGCTTCTGCACTTCGCACAAATACTGCCGTTGGTCTTATGGAACAATTGCAGCTGACTGTAATCCGCGGAAACATCTCCGAAATCAAGACACTTGCCAATGGAAATGGCACAACAAAGGGTGTTGACGCTGATGTTACTGATAAAGTCACAGATGATACCTTGGATGAGGCTATTCTATTTGTTAAAAAATTCGCTGCGCAAAGCAAAACAATTATCGCTGTTACCGGTGCTATTGATCTTGTCAGCGATGGTACACGCTGCTACGTGATTAGAAATGGCCGTCCAGAGATGGGACAGATTACTGGAACTGGCTGTCAGCTTTCTGGTCTTATGACCGCCTTTGTCGCTGCTAATCCATCTAATCAGCTTGACGCCGCTGCTGCTGCTGTCTGCGCAATGGGTCTTGCAGGTGAGATCGGCTACAGCCACATGAAAGACGGCGATGGCAACTCAACTTACAGAAACCGCATTATTGATGCTATTTACAACATGGACGGTGATTCATTAGAGAAGGGAGCTAAATATGAAGTGCGCTGATAAAGACCTTCTTTTATATGCTGTCACTGATCGCTACTGGCTTGGCGAGCGAACTCTTCACGATGTCGTTAAGGAAAGTCTTGACGGCGGCGTTACATTTGTACAGCTTCGCGAAAAGCATTTAGACCAGGCTCATTTTCTTGAGGAAGCAAAAGATTTAAAGATGCTTTGCAAAGCATACAATGTTCCTTTTGTGATTAATGACAACGTTGATATAGCACTTGAAATGGATGCTGACGGCGTGCATGTCGGACAAAGCGATATGGAAGCTGGCGATGTACGTGCCAAGCTTGGTCCTGACAAAATTATCGGCGTGTCAGCGCAGACTGTTGAACAGGCAGTTCTGGCAGAAAAACGCGGAGCTGATTATCTTGGTGTTGGCGCTGTTTTTCCTACCAGTTCCAAGGATGATGCAACAGAGGTTTCCTATGAGACATTAAAAGCTATCTGTCAGGCAGTCTCCATTCCCGTCATTGCAATCGGCGGCATTACAAAAGACAATGTGGCAGAATTATCTGGCAGCGGCATCTGCGGAATTGCCGTTATCAGTGCCATTTATGGTCAAAAAAATATAAAGGATGCAGCTGCGAACCTTAAAATGGCAGTTAGAAAAATAATCGATTAACACCATTATGCGGTCTGTTGGGGGCACCACCTCAGATCGCACTACAAAACGTTAATGAAAAAGGAGAATTTTATTATGAAAACAGCATTAACGATCGCAGGAAGTGACTCCTGCGGAGGCGCCGGTATTCAGGCAGATATCAAAACAATGATGGCAAATGGCTTATACGCTATGAGCGCCATCACTGCTTTGACTGCACAAAATACAACCGGCGTGACTTCTATTTTAAATGCAGATTCTAAATTTTTAGGAGAAGAGCTTGACGCAGTTTTTACTGACATTTATCCAGATGCTGTAAAAATTGGCATGGTTTCAGAAAGTGATCTGATCCGCATAATTGCATCAAAGCTTCGCCAATACAATGCCAAAAACATTGTTGTAGATCCTGTTATGGTGGCTACAAGCGGCGCAAAGCTTATCAGCGACGATGCCATTGATACGCTAAAGCAGGAATTATTTTCACTTGCTGATGTGCTTACGCCAAATATTCCAGAGGCCGAGGTTCTGACTGGACGAACTATCTCTAATGCCGAGGAAATGATTGATGCAGCAAAGATGATTTCAGAAACATACAACTGCGCAGTATTATGCAAGGGTGGGCACACCATAAATGATGCCAACGATCTTTTATATGTAAACAATACTTATCGCTGGTTTTACGGAAAGCGTATTCAAAATCCTAATACACATGGCACTGGATGCACATTGTCCTCCGCAATCGCATCAAATCTTGCAAAGGGATTTGATCTCGAGACATCTGTATGCCGCGCAAAGGACTATATCTCTGGCGCATTATCTGCAATGCTTGACCTTGGAAAAGGAAGCGGTCCTATGGATCACGGCTTTGCAATCGATAATATTTACACAAAGGAGGCTGACATCTAATTATGGAAAAGAAAACTTCTCTATTTGAAAATGGTTTAATCTGGTTTGGTGCCGGTGTTTCGATTGCAGAAATTCTGACAGGTACCTACTTCGCTCCTCTTGGCATGGCAAAGGGTCTCGCTGCAATTTTAATTGGTCATGTAATTGGATGTGTTTTATTATTTTTATCAGGTGTTATTGGCGGAACACTTAGAAAAAGCGCAATGGAAACAGTAAAAGACAGTTTCGGCATTCATGGTGGTCAGCTATTCGCAATTTTAAATGTACTTCAGCTTGCCGGATGGACTGCAATTATGATTTATGACGGTGCACTGGCTGCACAGGGAATTTTCCAGGCTGGTCAATGGATCTGGTGTCTTTTGATTGGTGTTTTAATTATTGTCTGGATCCTGATTGGAATCACCAATCTTGGAAAATTCAATACAGTCGCAATGGCTGCCCTCTTTATTCTGACACTTATTTTAGCAAAAGTAATTTTCTTTAACGGATCTGCCTCTGTAGTTCAAGATGAAGCAATGTCATTTGGCGCTGCTGTAGAGCTTGCTGTCGCAATGCCTCTTTCATGGCTTCCGCTTATCAGTGACTACACACGCGAAGCAAAACAGCCAGTTAAAGCAACTGCTGTCAGCGCTATTGTATATGGTATCGTAAGCTGCTTTATGTATCTGATCGGTATGGGTGCTTCTATTTTTACTGGTGAGAGCGACATTGCTCAGATTATGGTAAAAGCCGGACTTGGCGCTGCCGGTCTTCTGATTGTTGTATTTTCTACTGTAACAACAACATTTCTTGATGCCTACTCCGCAGGTATTTCAAGTGAATCTATTGTATCTGGAATAAAGGGAAATTATGTAGCTATTGCCATAACTATTATTGGAACTATCGCGGCTATTGTATACCCGATGGATGATATCACTAATTTCCTCTATCTGATCGGATCTGTTTTTGCTCCGATGATTGCTATTCAGATTGCAGACTTCTACATTTTAAAGAGAAAATCTTCTGATGAACTGTTTAAGTGGCGCAATCTGTTTATCTGGCTGATTGGTTTTATCCTGTACCGTATTCTTATGCGTATAGATATCGTGTGCGGAAATACACTGCCTGATATGCTGATTACAATCGCACTTTGCCTGATTGCTGCAAAAATAGTAAAAGAAAAAAATTAAAATTTTAGGGAGGCAATTATGAAGCAAAATTATAATGCACTCATTTTAAAATCAGTTAAAATCACTGCTGGCGCAATTTTAGCCATTCTTTTTGCCTCCTGTCTAAACTTAAAGTACAGCGCTACAGCTGGCATTATCACAATTTTAAGCATTCAAAATACAAAAAAGGAAACCATACAGACTGCACTTGCAAGAGGCGAAGCCTTTTGCTGTGCACTGTTAGTTTCCTTTTTATGTTATAATTTTTTCGGCTATACAACGGCAGCTTTTGGCATCTATCTATTAATATTCACAACACTTTGCCTCGCAATGAAGTGGTCATCAGCAATCGCCATGGATTCTGTTCTCATTACACATTTTTTAGCTGAAAAAACAATGAATATTCCAATGATTGCAAATGAGATCAGTCTGTTTTTAATCGGTGCTGGAATTGGAGTCCTTCTTAATCTTAGTCTTCGTCCAAAGGAAAATGAATGGAAAGATAAAATAGCCAAAGCAGATGAGTCCATTCGTGCCATTATCCAAAGAATGGCAGAACGCATCAGAACACTAGATCGTACAAACTACGATGGTTCCTGCTTTCTTTTGCTTGACAAACAGCTAGGTAACGCAAAAAGCCTTGCACTCACAAACATGGATAATACACTTGGCACACCGTCCTGCGCCGAACTTGACTATGTACAAATGCGCGAATTTCAAAGTCAGGTGCTTCGTCAAATATATAACAGCATTCAAATGATTGCATATCTTCCAGACCAAGCTCCAATCATAGCCGATTTTTTTGAAAGAATCAGTAAAGAATATGCAAAAACAAATGATGTGAAATCACTTCTTGATACACTTCATGAATTGATTCTTTCCATGAAAAATGAAAAACTCCCCACAAAACGTGAGGAGTTTGAAAGCCGAGCTGTTCTTTTCTATATTTTAAAGCAGCTTGAAGAATTTCTTATTTTAAAACGAAATTTTGTAGAGCGCTGGCACTAATTTTTACCATCTTGAATCAGCCATAACCGTTTTGCAGCCGTCTTTGCTTCGCTTCTTCGGCTTACATCAAGCTTTGTCAAAATATGGCTCACATGTGTTTTAACAGTTGGAAGCTTTATATCCATAATTTGCCCAATCTGTGCATTGCTTTTGTCTGCACAGATAAGACGAAGAATCTGAAGCTCTGTTGCTGTAAGTTCATTTTCCATTGACAGATGCGGCTGCAAAAAATCAGGATAAAATGATGCCTCTACTCTTACATCTTTTATCAGTCGCGCAAACCATTCATCATCATTTTTATACTCTGTCTGTTCAAGCAGTGAAAGCACTGCGGCTCCATATACACTTATAGTTCGTATAAAACCAAACTCCTGCGCCGTATCAAGCGCTGAATTTAATTTTTCCTTCCAAAGTGAATCCTTTTTTCTGTACAATGCAATCGCCTCTAGCACATTAATATGAATCCCATCTATATATCTTGAACACTCCCTACAATATGACTCCAATGGTGCGAGTGTCAAAAGTGTTGCATCTGGCATTCCGAGTGCAAGCTCTGCCATCGCCTGTGTAAGATATTGATAACGCTTTAAAACATTTAAATGAAGCGGATCTTTTGGTGCCTTCTCCCGATACCACACCTGTACACGCTCGAGATCATCCATATGAAGCCAAATACGGCAGAGTACTGCATCTATATTATGGAAGAAACGCGTATGACCATTTTTCTCAAAACGCTCTCGAATCATCTGTACTGTCCGAAGCGCATCCTCTGCACGTCCTAATGCAATCTGGCTGCGCGCCAATAAACCAACAATTGCAAACTCAATATCCGGCGTTCCCTTTTTTTGTACCTCTCCAAGCTGAGAAACAAGCAAAAGAATACGCCCAGAAATATCCTCGCCCTTTTCAAATTTACTCTCTGCAATTGCACAGTCTGCCAGACCTACTCCGTCCTTTCCCAAAACAGCCTCTACTGGAATGCGCATTGTCTGATAAAGAAGATCATCTATTTTGCTCCACGGTGAAAAATCCTTACCTCCATTCATAATACTTGGAAGCGTGCTTGTCACTGAAAATGGCGGAAGTTTCACTTCTCTATTAGTAATCAATCTAAATACAGATGGAATAATCTGAATCATTTTGTCAGTTTTTCTCTGAGGAAGTGAAATATCCAGCCATGCAATTCGACTTTTGATCTGACAAAGCACAGCATCCTGCTTTTTACACTTTGCTGCAAATTGTTCCAGCTCATGATACCAGCGCTCCGAATTCTCATAATCTGTATTCAGCGCGCAAAGCATACTCATTCCCTGCATGAGTGACGGTGATTCTAAGATTTCTGACTCAGGCAAACTGCGGTAATATTTTTCCATCTCACTGTAATGTCCCATTCCAGGATGACTCTCTCCGTTTCGAATCAAAATTTCCGACACCTTTGAGTGATCTTTTCCTCTGCTATAACAATCAAGCGCCTTTTCATAATCTCCCTTCAACTCGTAATACATGCCGCCTCTCACAAGCACTGCATTTTTCTTTTGCGAACTATATTTGCGCTCAAGCTCCCATAAAAGGAAATCACGAAATTGCGGCCAGAAACGAAATTGACGAATCCCATCATAAAGAAGCATTGTTGTATTTTTCTGAATCCAGTCTAACAGTTCACTTGTATTCGGATCACCGCTGACCATTCTCGCAAGCTCATAATCAAAATTATCAAATGACGCCAATTCAAGCAGGAGACGGCGTATTGGCAAATCAAAACGCTGATAAATTGCCGCTTCAAAGTAAATAAACACCTCATGATACGCTTCCTTTACAATATCCGAATCAAATGCACGCTGACTATCCGCACGATTCATACATTGAAGTGTAACAACAATGCCTAAAGGATGTCCAATTGACTCTTTAAGGATTTCATTAATTTCACTGTCTGTCAGCTTAATATTATATCCCAAAAACAATTGTCTAATATCATCTCTGTCAAACAAAAGATCTCTCGCGTCAATAACAATCATATCACCAGTATACTGAAACGCCCTAAGCACACCTGGCACAGAACCACGCGACAGCAGCACAAATTTTTTCTGCGGATTATCACGAATTAATTCATTTAATTTTTGTAGATCCTCATTCTCCTGAAATTGCTGAAGATCATCAATCATCACAATGTCGCGATTTAATTTGATCTCTGGCAGTATTCCATCTGTCTCCAAGCCACTTATTAATTCAATTTTTTTCCGCGCAGAAGTTCAAAAGCCACCGTGGTTTTTCCAAATCCACATGGTGCACCAAAGTACAAAATGCGTCCATGATCCATAAACTCATCAAATTTAGTTTTTATTGTCTTTTTTATAATCACATATCTATCCACAGAATCCTCCTCTCTTTTTAGTTAATAGTTACGGTTTTTATAGCCAACTTTAATTTAAATTATATCGTTTTTATAAAAAAAGTAAATCATCCTAAAGTATTAAAAATGACAAAAAGGCTGATCCACTTTCGCGAATCAGCCTCCTGGGTGTGTGTCAAATATGGGAAACCAGCGTAATTAATCTGCAAGCTCAGTAGAAATTTCCTCGGAAGGCTCCTCATAAGATGCAATGCTGGTGTAGTACAGCGAAGCAACATTTTTCACAACATCGCGAAGTGATACAAAGCTTTCAGGTGATGTAAACTCAGCAAATTCTCCATCAGTAATGGAAGCAATACCAAGCTGAACACCAATTGCATCCTCACCTTCTGCCGTTGCTGAAAGATCAAGCAGTACTGCAGATACGCCATCTGCGGAATCAATAGAAAGTGTACCCTCAAAAGCAGCATACTCTAATGCTGATGAAAGAAGCTCAGCAAATGAAATATCAGAAGACTCATCTGATCCCATAGAAAACTCTTCCTCAACACCAGCAAGTAACGCATCTACCAGTTCAGAAACAAGTGCAACACTATCTTCCTCTGAAAGCTCAGGATCAGCTTCTCTAAATCCCTCTGCTGCTGCCAGTATGTAATCAGAAACAAATTCAAGTCCTTCTATGTCTTCTTCTGCGGATTCACCATCTGTTCCTTCTACAGATGCCATTGCCTCATCAATACTCTGAGCGATTGTAAGAAGAGTATCATTGTTGATTGCGATCTGGACACCAGTATCAGTTTCAACAGTCTCTAAATCTGCCAGATTATCAGTAATTGCTGTCAAAATTGTATCAAGCTGACCATCATCTGATGCTGTCGGAGCAGGTATTTCAATCCAAGACTCTGTAATTCCTACCATAGAAAGCAGCTCAGTCATACTGTCATCTGCTGTAAGCTCACTATATATGTTTACAATCTCTTCTACATTTAAATAAACATCCTCACCACATACACGAAGCACATCATCAAAACCATAAACAACAGGTTCTTCTGTGCCCATCATTGATGCTGGGAGAGTAACTGATACAGAAAAAGAGCTGTCTCCACTTTCATTATAAACAGCTGTGATATCAGCACTCAGCGTTTCTCCATCCTGTGTAAGAGAAAATGAAATCATATCGCCATAAGTTACAGGTGTCTGTGCTGCCTCGTCTGCAAAGATTACACCTGCCGGGCTCATCGCAAGGATACCACTCATCATCGCTGCTAACGTTCTTCTCATCTTCATAAAGAAATCCTCCAATCAAATTAACTAGTACTAGTTATTTTTTGTTTTTACTGTACTTTTCATTATAGAGAACTTCTAAAAAATGTAAATCATACCAAAGTATGATATCACATTTTTTCCAAAAACGCATATTGACTCATATACAATTCCTTATAATAGCCATCCTTTGCCATCAGCTCATCATGCGTACCCTTCTCCAAGATATTTCCCTGGTCAATATACATGATACAGCTTGAGCTTTTAATAGTTGACAGACGATGGGCAATAATAAAGGAAGTTCTGCCCTTTAATAATTCCTGAAGACCCTGCTGTAAAAGTAACTCTGTCTCTGTATCTATGCTTGATGTTGCCTCATCGAGAATCAAAATCTTAGGATCGGCAAGCAGCGCTCTCGCGAAGGAAATAAGCTGTCTTTGTCCTGCCGACAGACGACTTCCGCGCTCATTTACCTGAGTCTGGTAGCCATTTTCCATACTCATAATAAAGTCATGCGCACAAACTGTCTTCGCTGCTCTTATTACATCTTCATCGCTTGCTTCCCTGTTTCCATAGCGGATGTTATCCATTATTGTTCCTGAGAAAATAAAGCTGTCCTGCATCATAACGCCCATCTGTTTTCTCAGTGATTTGATCGTCACACTGTTAATATCAATTCCATCAATTAAAATCTTTCCAGAATCGATATTGTAGAAGCGGCTGATCAGATTTACAATTGTTGATTTTCCTGCTCCTGTCGGACCTACGATTGCAAAACTGTCTCCTACGTTTGCCTTAAAATTTACATCATTTAAGATACGTACACCTGGCTCATAAGAAAATACAACATGAGAAAACTCTACCTCACCCTTAATCGGCGGCATTTCCACGGCGCCAGGAGCGTCCTTTACATTAACTGGCTCATCAATAGTCTCAAAAATACGCTCCAGATATGAGATTGCTGTCAAGAGTGAATTATAAAAGGAAGCCAGAGTATTGATCGGATTCCAGAACTGGCTGATATAAATTGTCAATGCCGTCAGAGCACCGACACTAATTATATCATTTCCACCCATAATCCAGTGAATACCAACCCAATATACAGCTGCCGTCGCAAGGATTGATATAAACTGAACAGTCGGTCCAATCATAAAGTTATACTTGATAACGCTCATCCATGCCTTTCGATAGCTTCCGCTTAAATTATTGAATATGCCAAGATTCTTATCTTCTCTTACAAATGCCTGTGTAACACGCACACCATTGATGCTCTCTGCAATATAGGCATTCAAATTTGACTGCTTATTGCTTGCAAGCTGCCATCCGCGGCGCTGCTTTTTCTTTACAAAAAGCACGATTGCAAGAAGAATAGGAAGACCGCACATACAAATTAAAGTAAGCGGTACGCTATAATAAAACATAAAACCTAAGATAAAAAACAGTGAGCAGCAGTCTGTTATTGTATTTACAATACCATTTGACAGAAGATCACTTATATTGTTTACATAGTTGACAATACGCACCTGAATCTTTCCATGCGGACGGCTGTCATAATAAGAAAATGGCAGCTCCTCCAGATGAATAAACAATTCTCTTCTTAACTCATGAATTATGCCCTGACCAATCTGAGATGTCCACTTAATCTTTATGCGAAGAATATAAGCTGTTGCCAGAATTATCAAAGCTGCAAGTGCCGCCATCAAAAGGATTCCCTTTTTGTCATGGTTTGGGATGTAAATATCCATTACGCGCTGCATCAGCACAGGAATAACCATGCCAAGTGCAGATGAAAATAACATCAGCATTATTGTCATAATCAGCTTTTTTCTATAATGGCCTACATAACTAAATAATCGCTTAATCTGCTTCATGTCAAATTTAGTTTCGAGTGTCTCATCCACGTCATATTTATTTCGTGCCATTATGCCTCACCCCTTCCCTTTTCTGCGCGAACCTTCTTAAAGCGGTCAAACTCACCATATTGATGATGAAATACAGTTGAATAATAGCCCTTTTTAGCAAGCAGCTGTTCATGTGTTCCTCTCTCGACAAGGCGGCCATTATCAAGTACAAGAATCTGATCTGCATGTATAATAGAAGATATACGATGAGCAATGATAAATACAGTGCGCTCATCCGAGATTTTCTTTAATTCATTCTGAATCATGCTCTCCGTTTCCATATCAATTGCAGAGGTTGTATCATCAAGAATAATTATTGACGGATCCTTTAAAATTGCGCGTGCAAGCGAAATTCGCTGTTTCTGTCCGCCTGACAGACCAACGCCGCGCTCACCAATAATTGTATCATATCCTTCTGGCATCTCCCTGATAAATTCGTCAGCATTTGCAATCTTTGCAGCTGCCTGCACCTGCTCAAACGTACAGTCTGGATTTCCATAAGCGATATTTCCCTCAATTGTATCTGAGAACAAAAAGACATCCTGCATCGCAATTCCGATATTTCCGCGAAGCGTCTGGAGATTCAAATTTCTAACATCAATATCATCAACAAGCACGCGTCCCTGATTAACATCATAAAAACGGCAAATCAAATTGATAAGTGATGACTTTCCAGAACCAGTCGCACCGATTATACCAACGGTCTGGCCTGGCTCTACATGAAAGCTGATATCCTTTAACACAGTATCATCATTTGTATAATAATTTACATGATCAAAGGTAACACTGCCCTTTAGCTTTCTTTTTTCTACAACATGCTCTGGCTGCTTGATATCTGGCTCAGTTGTATAAACCTTATAGATTTTTTCAATTGCGGTAAGAAAGCGCTGCAAATCATTGATGATCCATCCTGCCTGACGAAGCGGACTGTTAAGCATCCATAAATAACCGTTAACAGTTACCATGTTTCCTATAGTCATCTCTCCGTCAATTACCATAAAACCACCCATGATCATAAGGATAATAGTCAGACACTGAGAAAGAATCTCAAACATCGGAATATATTTCATCCAGATCGATGCGGCATTTAACTGTGCATCACGATATCCATCATTCTCGCGGTCGAACTTTTCAAGCTCATAATCTTCCTTTGCAAATGCCTTTACAACACGGTTTCCTGCGATTGTCTCCTGTGCAAATGCATTCAAACTAGAGAAACAGTCACGCACCCTGTCAAAGGCCGGCTTAATATGACGTCTCTGGCTCAATGTCACTGCCAATGTAAACGGAAGTACAATCAGCATACAAAGTGCCATTTTAACATTAACAGAAAAGATCATCACAAGTGCCATCAAAAATACAAGGATATTCTCAAAGCTAAAATAGATAACATGAGAAACCATGTGACGCACTGCATCCATATCTCCTGTCTGTCTGGACATAAGGTCTCCTGTGCGGTTTTTGTTAAAGAAGTTAAAATCTTCCTTCATCAGCTTACGATATGCTTCTTCCCTCATGTCGTAGACAAGTCCCTGACTGGATGACTCAAAACACATTAAAAATGTGAAGCGCAGCAGCGATCGAACAAGCGTCACTCCAATCATAATAAGCAGCAAAATACCAAGCTTTTCATAATGCTGCCCCTCAATAACTTCATCCACAATCATACCAGAAATCTGTGGGTTGATCAAAACAAGCAGTGCTGTGATAAACACTAAGATCAAGCCTACGATCATTCTTACGCGGTATTTTTTTAAAAAAGATAAAAACCAGCGTATGTATCCCATATTTCTCTCCTCCTTTTTGTAGTTTTTACAGTTCGCGCGTCATGCTAGATCTGGACAAATTTCATGCTTGCATAGAAATTTGACAGATCAGCAGGACGAAGTGGACGCCCGTTCATGAACAAAACAAAGTTGCGCGCAAACTTGTTTGCGGTTAGCAACGACGCACGGAACGTGCGGTTTTGCGAATGGGTGTCCAGTGAACTGTAACACCGTTCTTTCATGTTACTCTAATATTTTTAAAATAAAATGTACTTTTCTTGAAAATTGATGTATAATAATCAAATCAAGCTTTATCATTTTAGGCATTTTTATTTTTAAGGAGGTTTACTTTACTGTGTGTGATACGTACGACATTACTTACTCTGACTTAAATCCAACTTTATATTTCGCCGGTAAGCGCACGGTGACAGAATCGAATTTTTCTCATACGCATGATGCACCTGAACTCTTTATAGTGTTATCTGGTGATCTGGCAATCTGGATGGATGGAACTACCACTCCACTTACAGCCGGTGATATTGTCTGTGTACCGTCGCACATACCGCACCGTACACTGCCGACAGTGCATGATAACCCTGCAATTTTATTCTTTACTTCATTTTCAAACTTTCACTTTAAGGGAATGGAACCAAACTGTCTTGATTTTCCTGGCGGCTCATCTGTGCTTCACACGGACGGTCTTGTCCGTCAGGATATCACAAATCTGTGTCTTCGTATGATATCTGAGCGCTACAGCAATCAGGTCGGTCAGTACTTTATGCAAAAGGCATATTTGACACAGCTTCTTATGACAATCATCCGTCAGATCACTGTTCCACCAAAACAAAGCTGTTCTCCTGTCACTTTTGAGACACATCATAAAACATATGTGGTGAGCGAGATCCGCCAATATCTGAGCAGTCATTATGCTGAAAAGATTTCACTTGATCTGATTGCCCGGAATATGTATTTAAGCTCTGCTTACATATCAAAAATTTTCAAAGAAGAGACTGGTGAAGCTCCAATCAACTATCTGATTAAAATGCGCTTAGAGCGCGCCCGCATTCAACTTGAATCTGATAACGGACAAAGCATAAAAGCCATCTCAAACAGCGTTGGCTACGATGATGTTTACTATTTTAGTAAGCTTTTCAAGAAATATTATGGCATGTCTCCAGTTCACTACAGGAGTAAATACAAAAAAGTAGTGTAAATAAAGACCAGGGGGACAGGTACGATGGCTTAATGCCACGCGTACCTGTCCCCCTGGTCTTGTCCCTAGTCTTGTTTTTTATAATCCAATCCAGCTTCTTAATACTCTAAAGTTTGCCGGTCCCTGATTAAAGAGAAGGTCTAACAGATTAGCTTCACTATAGTTTTCACCCTGATTAGCAGCCATTGTTGACTCAAGCTCTGTGATCTGCAAATAGTCAATCGCTGCAGCTGCATATTTTCCAGGATTCTTTAAAACCATCTGATACACACTAGAACCATAGCTGCTTCCGCCTGCTTCTCCAAAATAAGTTGTGCAAAGATCTGTTACCTCTGCTTCACCCCAGCCGCCTGCATGTACTGAAATATCAGCAACACCATACAGTGCATACGTCATTCTCGTCGACGCAATCAGGTAATTTCTTAAATTATCATCTAATCGATCATCATTTAAATAAGCTCGAACAATACCGAATTCAGTCCAACCATTTACAAAGCCATTGCATACAAGATTTTTCTTAAGCGCGCTTGAAGATGCGCTGACTGTATCATATGCGTATGCATCATCAGGTGCCTGCTTTGTAAAGCTTGCTGCGCCTACCTGAAGCGTTGAATCAACACCCATTAAGTCATTCATAACCTGATAATTACCGTTTGCTTCATTTGCCAATGTCTCACGGAAATCGCCCCAGGCTCCATCTACACCACTATACTTTTGCAGCAGATAATTGTAGTAATCAACACCGCCCTCAACACTGCAAAGTGCAGCATCAGCAGCGGCCGCTGCCACACTGTCATACTGCTCACCATCCATCTCAACATTCAACGCGTCAAGCAATGCATCATATGTCTTTGCCTGTACATCTGTCAGATGTGTTCTGTCATACGTCTGCAGCTCCGCAAGTGTTCTTGTAAGATTCTCACTCTCACGCTTTAAATAATTGCTGTTTTGTGCTACAGCCTCATTCAGATTGGTGATAAATTCATCAAAGTCAGACTGCTCTATCGCATGATTGCTGTCATCATCCTCATTGCCAGCCTGAGAATTATCACTTTCTGCTCCAGTCTGAGCCTCTTCTGACTGCTGTTTGTCTGCATCTGCCTGCTCACCAGTCTGTGCTTCACCATTTACATCACCTGTTTCCTTTGGCTCATTAGAAGTTCCTTTTGTTTCATTTTCTTTCGTTCCAACTTCCTTTGTGCCCTGCTCTGCCACGCTCTTTGTCTGGCCTAATGACATCGCAATACCGCCTGCTGTCAATCCGGCAACCAAGACTACTACCATTACAACTGGCAGCCACAAACGCATCATCATGATTCTGTGCTTCTGCTTTCTAATCCTTTTTCTATCTTCTGAATTCATACAACAATCCAGCCTTTCTCTTTTTCTAAATTCTTTACTGTGCTGCTTTTACCTGACACAAAGCGACACAGTAACCTATAATCACAGTATAGCATGATTTTTCAATACAGACAATTGCTTTTCTCACGTTTTTCTTGCAATCTTTCGTTCCTGGTGGTATCATAAATTATATCTGTGCTGCATTTTCCAGCCCTTTGTAAATTCGGGCTGTACAAATAGCATCACTGTGAAAAAACAGACCGCTTTTGCGGCAGAAAGTGAGAAAAACACCATGAAGAAACCGTATTACATCACCACGGCCATTGCTTACACTTCCGGCAAGCCGCACATTGGAAACACCTACGAGATCGTGCTGGCAGATTCCATTGCCAGATTCAAGCGAATGCAGGGCTATGATGTGCGCTTTCAGACAGGTACGGATGAGCATGGTCAGAAGATCGAGTTGAAAGCTGCTGAGGCTGGAAAAACACCAAAGCAGTTTGTTGATGAGGTGGCAGGCGAAATCAAGAAGACCTTTGACCTGATGAACACATCCTATGATAAATTTATCCGTACTACTGACGACTACCATGAAAAGCAAGTTCAGAAGATCTTTAAGAAGCTTTATGACAAGGGTGATATTTACAAGAGTGAGTACGAAGGTATGTACTGTACTCCGTGTGAATCCTTCTTCACAGCTTCTCAGTTAGTTGACGGCAAATGCCCGGACTGCGGACGCCCATGTACACCAGCTAAGGAAGAAGCTTATTTCTTCCGTATGAGCAAGTATGCAGATAAGCTTATTTCTTATATTAATGAGCATCCAGATTTCATCCAGCCAGAATCCAGAAAGAATGAGATGATGAACAATTTCCTTCTTCCGGGACTTCAGGATCTGTGCGTTTCCCGTACCTCCTTTAAGTGGGGCATTCCGGTAGACTTCGATCCAAAGCATGTTGTTTACGTATGGATTGATGCACTTAGCAACTATATCACTGGACTTGGCTTTGATCTTGACGGAAACAGCGATCCGATGTTTGAAAAGTATTGGCCGGCTGACCTTCATTTGATTGGAAAGGATATTCTTCGTTTCCACACCATCTACTGGCCGATCATGCTGATGGCTCTTGATCTGCCGCTTCCAAAGCAGGTATTTGGTCATCCGTGGCTGCTTCAGGGCGATGGCAAGATGAGTAAGTCAAAGGGAAATGTAATCTATGCAGACGAGCTTGTTCATTTCTTTGGTGTTGATGCTGTTCGTTATTTTGTTCTCCATGAGATGCCATTTGAAAACGATGGTGTAATCTCTTGGGATCTGATGATTGAGCGTATGAACTCTGACCTTGCAAATACACTTGGTAATCTTGTAAATCGTACCATTTCTATGACAAATAAGTATTTTGGCGGTGTTGCCGTAAACTATGGCGTAAGCGATCCTGTTGATGAATCCTTATTTGAGGTTGTTACCTCCACCGCTTCTAAAGTTACAGCCCGCATGGATAAGCTTCGCGTTGCTGATGCAATTACAGATATCTTTACTCTGTTCAAGCGCTGCAACAAGTATATTGATGAGACAGCTCCGTGGGTACTGGCAAAGGATGAATCAAAGAAAGAGCGTCTGTCTACTGTTATGTACAACTTGATCGACAGCATCTTAATCGGTGCTTCCTTACTTGAGCCATTCATGCCAGAGACTGCAAAGAAGATTGCTGATTCCTTAAATGCACCGCTTCGCACAATGGATCAGGTTTCCACAATGGGCACCTACCCATCTGGAAATAAGGTAACAGATCAGCCGCAGATTCTTTTTGCACGTGTTGATGCAGAAAAGATGATGGAAGAAGTTAATGCACTTATGGAGTCCAAGAAGGCTGCTGTCAAGGACGCTTCCGAAGAAACTGCTGAAGATGAAAAAGAAGATGAGGATGTTATCGACATCGAGCCAAAGGAAGAAATCACATACGAAGATTTCTCAAAAATGCAGTTCCAGGTAGGTGAGATTATCTCCTGCGAGGCAGTAAAGAAGTCCAAAAAGCTTCTGTGCTCTCAGGTAAAGATAGGATCTCAGGTAAAGCAGATTGTTTCCGGTATCAAAGCTCACTACACACCAGAAGAAATGGTTGGCAAGAAGGTTATGGTTCTTGTAAACTTAAAGCCGGCAAAGCTTGCAGGTGTTTTATCTGAAGGTATGCTGTTATGTGCAGAGGATGCAGATGGAAATCTTGCACTGATGACACCAGAAAAGAAAATGCCAGCTGGCGCTGAGATTTGCTAAATCAGTTCACACGTCACACTAGATTTGACAAATTCCATGCTTGCATGAAAATTTGTCAAATTGGTGGGACGAAGGGAACTGAAAACCAAGCCAGGGGGCCCTGTCCCCCGGCTTTTTTGTATTACAAGCAAGTTTATCGCAAGGGCACCTCGATGAATGACTTTGTCGGCACCCACTACATAACATAATAACTCACAATTACCACATTTTCAAATATTCATACAGTTCATCAACCGTCTCAAATCCCATTTTTCTATACATTTCTTTCGGTGTATCGTCTGCATCTGCATGCAGGAACATTTCTTCCTTAAACTGAGATGCAGTGTGTTTCATAAGTGTGGTTGCCACGTAACGCTTGCGAAATGCTTCCCTTACAACAAGAGCATCCATCACCACATAGCCATCTATCGCATATGCATAGCAGGCACCTGCCGGTTTTCCATCCAGATATGCCACATAATAATGAAACCCCGGTATCTCCATCGCCTTTTTTACGTAACGCGCATCACGTCTTCTGATAAAGTCTTCGCCGTAGTCTGAAGCAAAAGTTTCGATATCAATTTTAAGCAAATCGGCTAATACATCACCGGAAGCACTGTCATATATTATTACGTCAGGGTTGTCCTTCCATCTTGCCATATTTTCTTTCTTATTTCTAAGAAGCATTGTTTCTGTGCAGCATTCTTCCAAAGAAAAACATTTGATCAGAGCCTCATCTAACTTTTCTCTTGTATCGATCTTTAGAAAGCCTCTGCCGAGTTGGCGCTGGTATGCAATTGCCTGCTCTAGTTCTTTGCCTGTTGGATCATCTAATAATGGCACAAACTGGTTGTGATCATACATATCATATAGATCATCATCCTGCCATTTTTCCATATGCTCAGAAAATGCACGTTTTTGTGAAAACAGTTGTTTAAATGACTGCTCTGCCTTTCTAATACATAAGCAAAGCTTTCCCTGCTCTAATCTCATTGAACACCCTCCTTATTCTTCTTAATAAACTCAATAAATGCCTCTGCCGCATGGGACAAGGTACGATCCTTTTTCCAGATCAGCGCATAAAATGCCTTCGCGTCTGGGTGATTGATTTGTCTAATACAGACCTCGCTGTCTCGTACAAGTGACGATATCGACTCTGGATAAATCGCAATTCCAACTCCATTTTTGCTGAGTTCATAGGCATTCATCATATGCGCCACTCTGCCGCGAATAATAGGCATACTCTGCGGATCTGAAAACCATCCATGAATCTCACCCTGACGCGACTCGCGTGACGGGATCAAAAGATCATATGGAAGCAGTTCATTCGGATTGATCGGTTCATTTGTCTCTGAATAAAGCAGATGACCTTTCGGAATCATCGCCACCCACGGCTCCTCGTATACCTCTAACACATGAAACTCCTCCGTGTTAAATGGCGCCGTGATCATCGCCACCTCGCATAAGCTCTTCGTGACACGATTATTTACATCATCTGTATTTCCATTCCACAAAATATACTGCACATGCGGATGCATCTTCTGAAACTCTGAAATCCAATGTGCAAAAAGATGAGGACCACATCCCTCAACTGAGGCAATGTAAAGTGTTCCCTGTAAACCCTCTTTTCGGATTCTCACTTCTTCCTCAGAACGGTTCACCAGATCAAGAATCTGCGATGCGTACTGCAAAAACAATTCTCCTTCTTCCGTGAGTTTTACCTTGTGCGGTGAGCGCTCAAATAATTTTGTGCCAAGCTCCTCCTCTAAATCCTGAATCTGACGGCTGAGCGGTGGTTGGGCAATCGCAAGTTTTTCCGCTGCCCTGGTAAAATTTTTCTCCTCTGCCACTGCCTTAAAATATCGAATATGACGAAGCTCCATCGAATCACCTGCCTTTCCAAACAAATTTGCTTTGATGGGAATTCCTTGATGAAAATTCCTTAATATGATATTTTACATGATAGCATGTATAGCCACCTCGTTACAATACCTATAGAGTATTGTCATACATTTATTATATGTATTTCACATTTTCATTGCCGTGTGCTACTATAAAACCATCAAAAAGAGATCCGGCCGGTCTCCAAAAAAGAACCAACTCATTACTTCACTAGTATAGAGTTAATGAAAGAAAGAGAGGTATTTATTATGAAGAAGATTTTAGATAAGGTCAGCGAATTTTTTAAGGAATATTATGTAAGCTTTGGTGAGAGAATCTGATGCGAACATATTGCGAAAATGATATAGAACATTTATAGGGTGCCGCCTTTGAACACACTGCAAACTGGTTCAAGCGCGACACCCTTTTTGTTACTAATTCGTTATCCGTTTTCTGTTACTTTATTTTCTTATTTTATTACCGAGCCAAGGGGACAATAAAAAAGCCACCGCCCTGTCCCGATGGCTAAGTAGTCTCACATTTCTCCTGGCCATTGTGGAGAACTCCACAGTCTACGCCACAACTCAATATTTTCTTGTCCCACATAAATACCTTCTTCCTTAGATGGTATCGTTCGAGGATAATTATCATCTCCATATTCTTTTGTATTAAAATTTTTTCTATTTTGAATATATACATATCCATTTATCAATCCACATGGATGAACATCTCCATCCTTTACCTTGTAATCACAAATAAATGTTTTTAACTTAGGTAATTTCTTAATAAACTGGATATCTGTAATTGTATTTGTACCTAATAATCTTAAAAACTCCAAATTTTCCAATTCATTTAAAACAGAAAAATCCTCAATATGTCCACAATGATCAATTTCCAACATTCGCAACGTGTTCTTAGCGTATTTTAGATCTGAAATATCTGTGAGCGTTCTGTTAAATCCCAGATACACACACTGCAATTTGGGAAAGAATTCACATCCTTTGAGATTTTTTATTTTTGAATGTGCCAACGATAGTGTGTCCAACTCTGCCATTCTAGAAAATTCTATGATATTCTCTCTTCCATAATCACTAAGACCTAATGTTTGCATATTCACTTTCGTATCTAAGCTTTTTGTAAACTTATATTTTCCATAATACACTCGCAAATACGGAAATCTACACAAGTCAATTTTCAATTTAGAATTAATTTGCATATATTGATCTCTTGCACCTGCATCATCAATTGCTAACTTTTTCAAATTCAAAAGATCATAAATTTGTTGATAATCATATACTTTATCATACCAAATATAAAACTCACTTTCTCTCTTTTTTATCAGTGTATCATACCTGTCAAGCTCTACTATTAACGTAAGAGTCAGCCTTTCTATGCTTTGGCACTCTGACAAAAAACTCAAATCATCTATTCCACAGATATTTACACTTTTTACATTTTTCTTTTTTATATACTCAATCAGATCATCCAGCCTAAAATTTTCAACCACTAATGTTTCTGGTTTTCCCCTTCCGTCTCGAATAAAACACTTTCCATCAATATATGCAACAATTCGATCACCTGTAGTTATTTCTTGCTTGTTAAAAATATTCATTTTTTATCTCCCTTCCAAATCAGGGTAGTGTCAAAAACTACCTGTTTTTTATTGTTCTAAATCCTTAAGACCATGGGGACAGGAACGGTGGCTGAATTAGTGTCCCTCGTGGCTCAAGTCCGCAGACTTTATGCTTCCTGACCCTTACTTCTCCTTCCCGTCGACATAAGCCTATCCAGCAATTCCTGAGATGATATCAAAGATATCATCAAAGCAGGTATTATTTTTAATAATGCCAGAACCTAATTTTTTGTAAAATTGTGTTCAAAATATGCTGGCTAGTACATTAGTCTTCTTCTCTATTTTCTGTACCAATATAATATTTTCCTTCTTTTATAATTTTTAATATTTCTTTCATATCATCCTCAATCCATATTTTTCCCTCTTCCATTGTATACATTGTTAGATACAGTGAAAGCTTATTAAAATCACAAAATTTTTTTGATAATCTTGGAAAGATACATTTATTTTGTATTTCTACAAACATATACTCTCCTCCCATAAATACCTTTTCACTATCAATTTCTTTTCCATCCTTTAACAAGACAAAACTACAATAATATTGATATCCTGCTCGAAACTCAACTCTTTCATTAAATATTTCATCTGGATCATATATATTATTTTCCCAATATTGTTCTAGTTTTATATTGATTCCATATACTTCTAGTTTTTTCTCCCACCTTTTCATATTTTGTTTGAATTGTTCCCAGATATTTGTTTCATTACTTATAATATTTGTTATTTCCTCTGTCGAAAACTTTTTCATATAGCCACTTCCTTCATTATTAATGCTCTATACAGAACAAATTTTCTAGCACCTATTATGTATAAGGTACTAGAAAATTTGTTATTTTGGGGGTGCGGACGCTTTCTTGGACCTGAATTAAGCAATTCCAAGACTGCGTCTAT